>JAUSGH010000014.1 GCA_030649055.1 bacterium
ACTTGCAAAATTCAACCTCGTACATTTTCCGGGTTCTGATTTCAAATATAAAATCAATCAAGGGAAATTTGATGAAAAGAAATTTTCTATCGAAAAAGAGCGTGAGTTTTTACCTATTTATCAAAAACTACTCAAAAAATACTCAATCAAACTAAAACAAGATAAGTCAGATTCTTTCCTTGATATTTGGTTTATGGATAATGTTCGTCGAGAGATAGACCACGTTTTTCAAACAATAAAACAAGAGAAAGATATTAAGACTAGAAAAATACTCGCTCTTATTTTGAGTAGAACAATTAGGTCATGCCGTGCAACTACACACAGCGACTTAGCAACACTTAAAGAACCTCAACTTACGACTTATTACTGTTTTAAGCACAAAAAAATCTGCAAACCACTTTTCTCTATAACAAGCATGCTCAATCGCTATGCACTTGATACTTTGAGCAGAATCAGAGAATTTAAAAGATTACGCAAGCCTGTCCATTATTCTGTATTAACTGGTGACTCAAGGGCTGTAAATATTTTTGAGAAAATAGAAAAGCAAAACCCAGAGTTTTCTAAAATTCTAAAAAAGCAAAAAATAGCAGGTATTTTTTGCTCACCTCCTTATGTCGGGCAAATTGATTACCACGAACAACATGCTTACGCATATGACCTTCTTGGATTTAAGCGTAAGGATGATTTAGAAATTGGTCCGCTTTATAAGGGACAAGGAATGGAGGCTCGCCGGTCATATGCACAAGGAATTGCGGATGTGTTAAATAACTGCAAACAATATCTCAAAGCTGATTTTGATATTTTTCTTGTAGCAAATGATAAATATAATCTCTATCCAGAAATTGCAGAAAAGGCGGGAATGAAAATTGTAAACCAGTTTAAACGACCTGTGTTGAACCGAACGGAACGCGATCGAAATCCGTATTCAGAAATTATATTTCATTTTAAAGTAAAATAATTATATGGCTTTATCTAAAGAGCAAATTACAAGTGTTGAAGAAGTTTTGAAAGCAAGTTTGCGCAACAAGTTTCAAAACTATAAACCGGAGCCGGCATCAATGCCTTTTCATACGCGATTACTTGGTAAGGATAGACTGGCTTTGTATTCCTTCATTCATTCGCTCAATACAAATTTCGGTACGAGTATTTTCGAGCCGGTTGGCCTTGCTTTAGCACAAAAGAATTTCAAAATGGCTGTTTCTCAAGCTACAGCCGGAGACCAAATCAGTACAGGCGCGCAATCTGAAATCCAGAAGATTATTGATGGTCTTATTACAGCAACAAGTTCGCCAAACAAAAAAGAAGAAATCGAAAGAATACGAAAAGTTTGTCAAACAGGCGATATGATTAAGGTAAAGCCAACAAAAGTTGATCTACTGTTTGAATCAAAAGACGGTGGATATTTCTTGTTTGATATTAAAACTGCAAAACCAAACGCCGGTGGCTTTAAGGAATTTAAGCGCACATTACTTGAGTGGGTTGCAGTTGTTTTGGCAAACAAACCTAACGCAGAGATAAATACTTTTATTGCAATTCCATATAATCCTTACGAACCAGAACCTTATACCCGATGGACAATGCGGGGAATGTTAGATTTAGAAAATGAGCTTAAAGTAGCAGACGAGTTTTGGGATTTCCTTGGTGGTAAAAATACCTATAAGGATTTACTCGACTGCTTTGAGAGGGTTGGTATTGAGTTGAGAGATGAAATCGATGCCTACTTTAAGCGCTTTAACAAGAAATAGTCCGCCCCGAATTTCGCCAAAAGAAAACGGATGGAGCAAGCGGAGGATTCCTCCCCAGACCCCTCCTCCTCCGCTTGCGAAATCCAAATTAGTCGAGGTTTTGCGGAAACCATTCCCCCAGAAAAATGCTTCCGCAAAACCGAGTCCGCATTGTTCCGCCACCTGCCCGAATACTTGGAGGGCAGAACACCAAAGAAAAATGTCCTTTCCATTTTCAAGAAAAATTTCACCCCCGCCAAATCAAGAAAGCAAGAGACATTTTTCTTTGGTGTTGCCGAGTGAAGCGAGGCAGTGGCGGAACGATACGAGCGTACGATTTAGTTTCAAGCCACCACGCACGCGGGGCGTGCGCATTAGTCAGTTTGATGTTCGAAAAAGGTTCGAGCAAAGTGTATGATTACAGCACAAATGCAAAATTCCCCTCTCGGGGGATTTTGCATTTGTGCGCGAGGAATCGAACGGCCATCCCTACCTCATTGCCGCTTGCACAATGTTGTCTAAAAGCTCGGCGGGTGGTAGGCCGAAGGCGCGCGCCTCCTGCGGAACCAAGCTCGTTTCCGTCATGCCGGGGATGGTGTTGATTTCCAAAACATAAATTTTGCCGTTTGCATCCATAATCATGTCCGTGCGCGAAACGCCGCGGGCATGAATGGCGCGGTGTGCCGTAAGCGCCGCGCGCTGAATTGCTTTTATTTTTGCTTCCGGAAGATTGCGCGGCGGCGTGACTTCTTCGGATGCGTTCGGAGTGTATTTCGCATTAAAGTCAAAGAAGACGCTGCCTTTCAAAACAATCTCCGTCGGCGGAAGTGCTACGGTTTTTTTATGCCCTGAGCTTGTCGAAGGGGCGATCTCCAATACCCCGCACGTGAACTCGCGGCCGGAAATAAACTGCTGCGCGACGATGTTTGGTGAGCATTGTTTTGCTTTTGCAATTGCTGCCGGAAGCTCGGCTGCGGTTTTTACAATACTCACCCCGACGCTTGATCCGCGGTCGGCCGGTTTTATTACAACGGGAAATGTTTTGATTTTCGAGGGGTCCATTTCCGGAGGCATATTTAGCCCGGCATTTTTAAATGCCTGCGCCGCCGCAATTTTATCCATACCAAGGCGGCTCGCTTTGGCGTCCGATCCGGTGAAAGGAACGCCAAGCGACTCCAGCAATGCCTGAATCGTGCCGTCCTCGCCATATTCGCCGTGCATGGCGATGAATGCGAGGTCGTAGTCGCGTTTGAGCGTTTCGGGCGCAACCGGCCATTTGCCGTCTTTGCCGATGACCATCGGCGTCGCGACATATTTTTGCGGATCAAGATTTTTCACTACCATCGCCCCACTTTTCAGTGACACCTCATGTTCGGCGGACGGTCCGCCCATGAGGACTGCGATGCGGAGTTTTTTTGTTGGTTGCATATTTATTCCTCCGACCCAAGCCGATGTTCTACGACCCCTTTTTTCTGTTCAATAGTGGACCGCAGTTGTTCAACTTGCGCGGTTAGCTCACGTTGTTCTTTCTCGTCTTGTGCTTTGGCGAGCTGTTCGGTAAGCGCTTCCAATCTCTCCTGCTGTGTTTGTAAGTACTGTATGTCCCAATCCGCAACCCCCACTTCTTGTGGTAACTGTTCCTCTAACCCCTTCGGCATTTCTTTGCTCATGGTAGGAATTTATTAATGTTTAATTTTGGCGGTGAGGGAGGGATTCGAACCCTCGATACGGATTTAAACCCGTATAGCAGGTTAGCAACCTGTCGCCTTTAGCCACTCGGCCACCTCACCAATATGTATACAGCGTACTAAAAAGGGGATTTATAAGCAAATAAAAAGCAACAACTTTGACATTCAAGGCGAAAAAGTATAGTATTAAGCGATATGAAGCGCCCACCGGTTATTGTTGTTGTCGGACATGTGGATCACGGAAAGACCACGCTTCTTGACTATATCCGCAAGGCAAACGTCGCCTCCCGAGAGGTGGGGGGTATTACGCAGTCCATCGGGGCTTATGAAGTGGTACATCCTTCGACAAGCTCAGGAAATAACGAGCGCATGACGTTTATTGATACCCCTGGACATGAGGCGTTTTCTAAGATGCGACGTCGCGGCGCGAACATCGCAGACTTGGCAATTTTGGTTGTCGCAGCGACCGACGGCGTGCAGCAGCAAACAAAAGAGGCCATTAAGATGTTGCAGGAAACTGAAACGCCGTTTGTGGTTGCTATTAACAAAATTGACTCGGCCGGCGCGGATGAACAGAAGGTGAAAAATGAACTGATGCAGGCCCAGGTGTTCCTTGAGGGGTTCGGAGGCAATACTTCTTGGCAGGCCATTTCGGCAAAAACCGGCAAAGGAGTGAGTGAACTGCTTGATTTGTTGCTCTTGGCGGCAGATTTGGAGGAGCTCACGTATGACCCTGCGGCAGTGGCGAGCGGCTACGTGCTTGAAGGAAAACGCGACGGCAAGAAGGGAATTGTCGCGACGGTTATTTTGAAAGATGGGACGCTGAAAGTCGGTGACATGATTCAGACCGGGACCGTGTCGGGAAAAATTAAAATATTGGAAAACTTTTTAGGTGAACGTGTTGATGAGCTTACCCCTTCAAGTCCGGCGCGCGTTTTGGGATTTGAGGCGCTTCCGACGGTTGGCGCGGAGTTTCACGCCGCGAAAGCCCTTGAAGCGATTATGCGGGTTATTGCGAAGGCGCCGGAGCGTGTTGTGAAACAAAGACTCGCGGAAGGCGAAGCGGAGTTGAATCTTATCCTCAAAGCCGATGTTTCGGGATCGCTGGAGGCACTCTCCGGCATTATGAAAAGTTTGCCGCACCCGCCCGAGCTTCGCGTTGCTGTTATTAGCGAATCCGTTGGCGACATTACGGACGGCGACGTGAAAGACGCTATCGGTCATCACGCCACCATCATCGGTTTTCGGACGCAGGCGACAAAAGCTGCTGAGGAGCTTGCCCGCGCGCAAAGAATTGACATCGTGCAATCGGAGATTGTGTATGACCTTGTGAAGGCGATTGAGGAACGCCTGAAAATAAAGGCGCGAGAAAAATCGCTGGGTATTCTTGAAATACTCGCCGTGTTCGGGCGTAAGGGAAAGGCGCAGATTATCGGCGGTAAAGTCACCGAAGGAGAAATTAAAAATAACGCGGAGCTGGAAGTGACGCGCGGCGAGGTACTTCTTGGCAGCGGAAAAATTATTAACCTGCAGCACCAGCGTGTTGACGCACCGGTAGTTGTGGCAGGGAAGGAGTGCGGACTGCTTTTCGACGCAGAGATAGAGGTGAAGGTAGGGGATAGACTTGTCATGCGATAATATGAAATTCCATCGCAAAGAGCGTATCGCAGAACTTATCCGCGACGAGTTGAGTAATTTTTTCTTGCGCGAGTTGGAGTTTTCCGGGAAGGTTTTGACTATTACAACCGTTGAAGTGTCGGGAGATTTGAATCACGCGAAAGTGAAGGTGAGTATACTTCCCTCCGGCGGAGAGGAAGATATTTTAAAGAAACTTATCAAAATGCGCGGGCATTTCCAGCATTTGTTGAATTACAAGATGAACATTCGTCCGATGCCGGAGATTCGGTTCGAAATTGATCATGGGCTTGAAAAAGCCGCCGTCCTTGAGAAGGATTTTATTCAGATTGAAAAAGAGGAGAAAGGGCGGTAGGATAGAGGGAGTTCTTGGATTTGGGAGGTACGCGAATGACCGATCGTAAGGCGAGGGAAGTGTTGAGGATGTACCGCAAGTGGTTCCGCGATCGCCACATCCCGAAGCGTATAATGGATCACGATCTCGTGTGCCCATCGGCCGGAGCGGCGCTTAAGCATTGCCATAACATGCTCGACAAGATGGAGAAGATGGTCGGCGTTGCTGAGGACAAGGAGAAGTTCGCGCGGTGGCTCGGGTTTATCCAAGGCATCCTCTGCGTGTGCGAGCACTTCACGCTCAAGCAGCTGCGCGACCACAATCGTTCCCGGAGCCGTCACCGCTGACGGCTCTTTGTTTTGGTAAGTTGAAAAATGCGGCGACATATACTACAATGTGAACATATAAGGCCTGGTAGCCAAGTGGTAAGGCGTCTCTCTGCAAAAGAGATATGCGCGAGTTCGATTCTCGCCCAGGCCTCCGCAAATTTTTCCCGTGAGCAGGGCTAACGGTTGAAAAATTTAGCGCCTCGCCGTAGCTTTAGCGAAGCTCGCCTACGCTCTTATGAGCTTCGGCGGAGCGAAGGCGGGAACATAATTGCCCGGGTGGTGAAACTGGTAGACACACATCCCTTAAGAGGATGCGCTCCAAAGCGTGCCGGTTCGAATCCGGCCCCGGGCACTGAATTACTTCCTCACGTACATAAATATACCGCTTAATAAAAGAGGTGTATATTTTCAGTATGGACGCAGACATGTTGAGGAAGCTCGAGGAGCAGGATAAAAAACTGGAACTGATCTTGAAATCGGTGGAAAGCACCCGCCGCTACTTCATGTGGACGCTCATTATCAGCGTGGCGGTGATTGTTTTGCCGCTCATCGGGTTGGTGCTCGTGATTCCGAAACTCTTAAGCACCATGAGTTTGGGGCAATATGGATTATAGGAATGATATAAATAAAAAATGATCAATCAGCAATTACTAGATTACATTAAGCAATCACTGGCGCAGGGTTCAGGTAAGGACTTCATTAAAAGTTCTCTGATTGCGAGTGGTTGGCAAGCGGCGGATATTGATGAGGTGTTTGGTTCTTTGGTTGATGCTTCCCGTCAATCACCCATAAAGAAAGTGAAGAAAGATAAAGTTAAGAATTGGAAGTACGGTTTGGGCGTGGGTGTTACCATCGGCGTAGCGCTGGTTGTTGTAGATCTGTTTACTATGGGTCTTTTGAGTATCTTGCTGAATGCAGTATTGCTCCCCATTTTTTATCCTATTAATTATTTCTACCATATTTTCACAAATGAATGGATTTTTTGGGGTAGTATTTTATTGTCCGGACTTCCTCAATCTGGTGGATCAATGTATGGCGACAGTGGTCCAATGTACTTTTATGAAACTATTTTATATTTCTTCAGTTCAATTTTATTCAGCGTATTAATTGTTAGGAAGGGTTTGAAAAAGGGGTTCGTGTACGGTTATTTAATAATTTTATTAATAGCGAGCATATCCGCACTAGTGTCCGGAGTAAAAATGATTAAACAAGCTAATGACAACTCTGATAGCAAAGTGAGTTTTTTGCAAGATCTAGATAGAAATATAGAAGTTATCGCAAAAAGTCCACTAGATACCAAGCGTGAGGTTGACGGACGGGCGATTTATTTTTACGCGCGTCAACATAATAACTTTGATCGATATAGTTCTTTGAATTTAAGTTTTAGACGTTACAATTCCCCAATTATTCCAGCGATTAATCCTGTGTATGATAATGGTGGAAGTGTAACGATTGGTGCTAGCGGGGTTAATAAGATTGTGATTGGTTTGTCGCCCGCCGAGGAACCTTTTGTGAAAGTAAGTAAATTTTATATTCTCGGCAGAACTAATCCGGGCCCCACAAGGTTGGAACTTAATTATTCAGGTAAATACGAGATTGAGCTCGAACTACCTATTCCTACTGATTTTGATGAGCGTGGCAAGATCTTAGTACGCAACATCGGCATATCTCCAGCCGGATTACCGAAAATTCAGGTGAGCTTTTTACCCGTTGTGGCAAGGCAATCAGCTGTATCTATAAAATCGACCTCATATGATTTAATGAGTGAAATACTTGCGGCGTTGAATATAAAAAATGTGAGCTTAGTAAAGACATCGCTTGAGTGGAATACGGGAAAGTATGAAACGCCGAATGGAAAAATGACTAAAGAGGTATTTAATGGATACGGCTTTGAGGTTACGCGGTCGGCGGTCGAAAATGAAACCTTGAAGGCAATGGGAAAAACAGACGATCTAAATATCGGATCACGCTTTGGCGGCGCATTAAGTAATCGAGGGTTTGTATTTGACGGGGTTAATAGTGGGGATGCTACATTTCATGCGACGTTGGGCTATGCAAAGGGGGATTTCATTTGCGTGATTAAGACCCGGATAACCACGCCGCCTGAACAGGTGGGTGATCACACTCCTGTTGCCACGGTCGACACTGTGGCTTGCGCGGACAAAAATGATAAATAAAATGCACTGACTACTATATGAATGACTCTCGTAAAGGCTTTATTGTCCCGATAATCTTGATTGTTGTCGCGCTTCTTATCGCTGGAGGAGGCGCGTATTTAAGGTATCGGCAGGAGAATAAACTAACGCAGCAGAGTAGTGAAACTGTAGGCTGGAAAACGTACACTGATTCAAAGGTTGGATTTACATTTCAGTATCCGAGTAATGCTTCGGAAAACGCAAAAGAGGGTTTGGCATTTAGGGTTACGGTGAATGACTTAAATACTATGGGTGATGCGCCGTTGGGTTACGGCATAGACAACGCTTTAAAAGATAAAAATGCCCTATCTCAAGGAGATCCAAGCGTGCCTTTGGGTATGCCTGTGGCGGGTTCTTTAAAGATGTTGACCGTTAAGAGCGCGTTAGCGAAAGAGCTGGTTCTTCTCCAGGAGTTGGACGTCTGTGATGTAAGATTCGATCGCCAAGCGGTCATCTACAAAGATCATTATCAAATAATATTATCCTGGAGCTACAATGGAGCCGATGCTTTGAAGGGAACTGATATCCAGAAAAATAATCCGAGCTATTTTGGCGGAGGTGAATGTAGTAAATCCGAAAATATTTTTTGGACATACAAGGATAAGCGCGATAGCAGCGCGGATGTTTTTTATGCAGACCTTGTAGCCGGCAAAACTGATCCAGTGAGTCAAAACTGGTTTACTGCTTTTGACAAAATTGTTAAAACTTTTCAGTTTACGAATGTTGAAGTTCAAATAGCGCCTAAAGCGCCTTCGAACGAAACAGCTGGCTGGAAAACATACATGAACACGTCCGATGGGTATAGTATTTCCTATCCAGATTCTTACCATGTTGCATACGGCGACTCCCTCTTTAATTATGATGAAAATAAGTATGAGCGTGGCAATCCTAATGGTGTAAAGATTCAGGTTCAACGACACAGTAAAGAAAATTTTGGTTATGATTTAGCAACGAACGAGGGTGTCAAAAAGTTTACTGATAAATTGAATGCGGATCGCATAAAAAATGATGCTATAGAAAGTTCAAATTCAACTCCGATCACTCCATCTTCACTAGGTATTTTCAAATTCAAAAATAAAGTGCTTGGTGGCCCCGGAGGAGCGTTTGACGTATATTATACTTTTGCTAGCAGTGACACCTATTACATGGTTCTAGTTTGGGGAGAAACTAATGATCAGCAAACAGTTAATCAAATTCTTTCGACAATTAAAATAAGTGTAACTCTCACAACTCAACCGCCTATAGCAAGTGAAATCCCAAACATCATAAAAAATATAACGGTTGATGCCGAAACCGGAAGTCAAAAACCCGAAAACAATTCGCAAGTTATTGATCAGGTCAGAAAAGATGTACAGAACGGTAAGTTATTGTGGTTCAAAGACCCTGTAGAAGTCTCTAAAAAATACGGAATCCGTTTTGGAATTGGCGCGGGTGCACAATATGTTTTAGGACAAAAAGCAATTACGGGTGGAGATTCAGGTTTAGGGCACTCGACGGTGTTAGCTACTTACAATTCTAAATCGTACAGAATTGCCCTAATCACTGAACTTAGTCAGCCATCGATTTGGGTCATAAATGCTGTCACAGATGTTCAACAGGAAAATAAATTGAGGGTAAATTTCTTTCAAGCCGCTTCTACATACGATAATGACGGAGTAGGTCATCAAGAAATTGTAAGTAAATTTGGTGACGGGACTACGATGTATTATCTCAATGTCAAAAATCCTGTAGTTTCCTTTTACCTCAATCAGCCAGCAAATCCATCTACTGTAAATTCTGGTTCAATTATTGTAAAAGTGAATAATACAGTGCTTAGCGGAACTACTGCAAAAGCTGTTACGGAGCAAGCGTCTTCTCACGGAGCAACATTTCCAATGTACTCGGTTCAAGTTGATCTTAGTGGTGTAGCGAATTTGAAAAATTATGCCGGACAAAATATTCAAATTATTCTCACAGATAAAATTAAGGACAATTCTGGTAATCCACTCCAGCAATGCGATAGAGCATATAATAAAGGCGAATGTATAACAGATACTTCTGGTCAAAAAATAAAAGTTTTTGGCGCAGAATTAAAATTGTATTCTCAAACACCCTTAATCACCGTGTTGAGTCCGAATGGCGGTGAAGCGTACAGGGCGGGCGATACCGTGAATATACGTTGGAGTTCGAATTCGAATACCTCAAATTCTGTAAATATACGCCTACATCGAATCGACGAAACGGCAACGACCGACATCGCAAAGGGTGTTCAAAACAAGGGGAGTTATAGTTGGACCGTTCCGCAAAGCAACCCCGGAGATTCAATTATTCCATATATAGTTTGCGTAAGCGTTCCGGATGCTCAAGGTGTGGATAATATTGATAATAAGAATGCTGACTGCAGCGATAATAAATTTACAATTACCTCGGCACAAACTATCCAGAGTTCAAGTTTAAATTCAGGGACTATTTCGGTCCGCGCTATTGTGGCAAATATTAATGAGGTTGGAGACAAGTACGGATCGTACGGAATGAAATTTTCGCAGTCGAAATTAGCGGAGGTTGATCAGGCTCTTCAAAAACTTAATGTTTTCGTACAACAGAGTTCGTATGGAAAGACGCAGTTGCAAGGGAACACCATGGGAGTTTATGAACTCGGGAGCGGTGTGTGCAATCATACATCCTACGGAGACAGGGTTGATGATTTAATACAACGCGCGTTGCAAAAAGCAGACGCGCAAACGCCATTTGTGGATTATTCATATTATCTCATCGTCCATCCGATGCCGGATTGTCCCGATGGATCATTGTGGACTTTCGAGGGCAAAGGCCAATTTGTGTTGTATACACTAAATGGTAGAACTGTTCACTTGCGAGGGATACATATTTCTGATCTATCGGATGAATATCTTTTTCATGAATTTGGCCATAGTTTGGCGTATCAACCGAATACTGGCATCGGCCATCCTGATTATATAAATTGCCCAGTAACTACCTCCGGCGGTGTTACAACGATAGCGCTTTCTAACTCATGTCCGCATGTTTACGATTGGAATAATGGAAATATACCCGTGTTTACAATGATGTCCGCTAAAAGGGGGATACTATCCGATTACAGCGCGATTGAAAAAGAAATTATTGGTTGGCTTGTTGGTTCTGATTTTGTGATAACAACAAGCGGACAGTATAGTTTGTCGCCCATAGAGCAGAGTGGTCCCGGACCGAAGGCGCTTAAAATTCCAATATCGGGCACCGATTTTACCGCGTATGTTTCTTTTAGACAGCCGGTTGGATATACGTATCCCGACGCGCCATCGAATAAACCGAACGGCGTGACAATTGACATATCAAGCGCAGGGACAAAGAGTTTTCTCGTGACTAACAATGTGAATATGGACGCGCCGCTTCAAATAGGCGCATCGTACCGCATAGGTACGAGCGGCCCTTTTGTTACGGTTACGAATATTTCAAACAATCTAGCGTCTGTGACTTTGTCATCAATTGCTCTGCCGAGGTAATTGACTTATGGGTATGGGGTCAGACGGCAGGAATGCGTTTAACCCTCAAAAAAATAAACGTATGAAAACATTTTTAGTAGCTTTAGTTATTACACTCGCCATTGTAGTTGGCTATTTTATTCTACATAAACCGGCAACGCAGTCTACTATTTCAATAGCTACATCTGGTTGGCAGACATACGTAAGCGATCAATACGGTTTTGAACTCAAGTATCCGGATATCGCCGCGTACCTCAAAACACTGGACGGTTCATGGCTGGTAGGTGGCGGCAATGCGCCGATAATTGTTCCGGAAATAGGTTTTAATTATGGTTCCTGCGTTTCAACGGATAATTATTATGGCCCAGGTGAGCCTGTAAAATCAAAACGCACTGTCGCGGGTAGGGAATTCTGCCTTGTCGCGACTAATGAAGGCGGAGCGGCGGGAAGCGGTGGCACAAAATATGAATATGTTACGCATGTCGGCGACAACGATGTCGGCATTGTTTTTGAAGTTGTGTATCGGCTCAGTGAAAATTTTGACGCGTAATTAAAATCTTTTTTTGAAAGCATTCTTTCTACTTTTAGGTTAAGGTAGCGCCGGTTGGATATTTTCACGGCAAGTAATATAATAAAAGAATATGAAATCCTTTTTTATTGCCGTCGCGTGGATTGTCGGCATCCCGCTCACGATTGTTCTGATTTTCGCGGCGTTTGGCTATGCGGCAATTCGTTTTGATTTCTGGCCGCCGACGTGCAACATGATTCCTATTCCGCAGGCACGGCAGGTTTGCGAGTTTTCTAAATTAGACAAAGCGCCGAAAGGGAAATCGGCAGAAATTACGTTTTGGGTGACGGTGCCGAGTAATACACCTGCGGGTAGCAATGTATTGCTCGCGATTGAAGGAAAAGACCCGGTTGCGATGGAAAAAATAAACGGATTGAGTTTTCAAACGACCGTTGACGCGACAACGGGCGATACATTGAAATATGCGTATCTCCGCGGAGGCGCGAACGCGTCTTCGGACCAAAAAGAGTGGAGGGTGAAATCGTTCAAAAAAAACGTGTACGATTACGTTTCCGGATGGAGTGATATTGGGACTCCAGCGGCGCTTGCGTCTCTGCTTGGGCCCGCTGTTGAAATGTATGATACGTGGTCCATCAACTACAACATGCAGTTTTTTGAGGATACCAGAAAGAATTTGGATGTTACGATGGAGCGAATAAGCGCGATGGGCGGAAAGGAAATCGGCGTGTATAGTTTCATTGATATGGAGGGCGACCGGGAGAGCTTTACTGTTCAAGAGGCTCCGCTGATGCCACGGACAATTTGGGGGCAGGTAAAGCATAAATCCGGCCGTGACGCGTCCATTACCGAGAGCGAAATGAAGCAAATTGCGAAAACAGCGAAAAAGTACGGATTAAAAACAACGATCTATTACAACATCGGCGCCGATTATACGAAATACATAAACATTACGGCGAATCCGTTTGCCGCGCGGGGAAGCGGCGGCAATTTGGCGGAAAGGCGCGCGGGTGAGGACTTCGGCCGATATGAGCCAAAGACCAAAGCATGGCTTGACCGTTATTTCGGTCAGCTGGAAACGGTGCTGGTGGAGTGGGCGAGGAGAATGGAATTAGCCGGTATTGATGCGTTTGACATCACTCCGCACTATCGTCCGCCGACCGTGGCTCCGCTTGAGGAATACGCCAATGCAAAATGGCGTGAGATCATTGCGGCAATGCGCGAGGTGTATAACGGCAAAATTTATGCCGATGGCAGCCCTGCATACCGTGATGATGTAGACGGCGTGTATGTTTCCGCAGGCATTACTGTGCGACCAAGCGCGACAATCGGTGAAATGCGCGATGCGTGGAAAAGAGAGTTGCAGACGCTTGAGGCGAAGTTCGCGGGATACCGGAAATCTGTCATTGTGATGGCCGCCGTTTCAAGTTTTGACGGCGCGTTAAGCGGAAAATCCGGCATGGAATTCTTGGATTATGAGGAAGTGAAGGCGGCCGGCTATAAGCGCGATTGGCAGGGACAAGCGGATGCGTATGAGGCCTTTTTTGAGGCGCTTGCGGAAGGGTTTGATTTTGACGGCTTTGGGACCCGACTTTTGTCTTGGGACGACATGATGGGGCCGGAGTATATCCCTTCGCGATATAGCGATTTGGGATCGAGTATCAGAAGTAAGCCCGCGGAGGCGGTGTGGAAGAAGTGGGTGCTGGCGAAGTAAAATCAAAAATCCCCTCTGATGCACATCGGAGGGGATTTTTGATTTGAGATGAATCTTATTGCGGCATCGTCGGAGGCATCGGACCTTCTGTCTTTTTGCCGAAGAGCAGCCACAAACCGGCAACCAGGATAATGCCCATCGTGACCGGAGCCACGATGCCGTAGGTTTCGACCTGCGACGCCGCGCCCGCGGTGAGTATTAACCCGATGATAGAAACAACCACACCAAGCGCTTTTCTTTTGTTCATAGTAATAACAGAAAAGTGATTTTCTCGACCCTTTTCTTTATTATACCAAATCGGAAGGACGCAAAAATCGCGTATAAATAACATTCCGACATTCTTGAGAATGTCGGAATGTTATTTTGGTTCTTTATAATACCACGATTTCCGCTTTGCGGAGGCCGAAGTTTTTGGCGGACGCGCGGTCCGGGAACCAGATGTCCACGCGGTCGCTGAATCTTCGGTGCATACGGTCTTTCACAACAAAGATTTTATTGCCGAAGAGTTTCGGAATCATGATGCGCGTGTGCATCGGCAAAAAGTTCGCGGCAACAACGCCATCGGTCACGTGATAACCGGAAGCAGTGATAAACGGTGTGTCGTCGGTTTGGTCCGGCGTTGAAGAATATGCCGTGATGACCGCGCTCATCGTTTTCTTTTTTGATGGCGCAAACAGCGTTTCGCGCAGTGTTGAGTCGGCGACCAGCGTCTCAATTCCCGGTGTCGGTAAGGAAAGCGAGGGGATGACACCTGTTGGAATCAGCGGAAGCATGAACGCAAGCGTCAAACCGCCGGCGGCGAAGCGCTTGGTGAGCGGCGCGAGGTATTTACGCAGTGTTTGTGCGGTTTGCGGCAACAACCATTGAATAGCAGTGAAAAACATAGGTTTTATGCGTCTTTATCTAACAAAAACCCTCCGCTTGGAGGATTCTCAACTTTTGCTATATTATATACCCTATTTATTTAAAAGTCAACCCCCTGTGCCAAAGCTTCGCGTTGGCACAGGGCAGGGCTTGCATGTGGGCGCGGTTGCAGTTTTTCGAGGTTTTTGGTATGTTATTATAAGTTTCAATCGGTTCTTCTGGGGGATAAGACAATGGCAGGGAATATGCCGCCGAGGGAGCTGTGTGTGGTGACGGAAGATGTCCTCATCGAGCCAGCGATGCTCATTCCGGGGTGGGACTCCATGATTTGGATTCCGTGTGTGTCTGCGGGATCTATCTGTCAGGCTTTGCAGGAGAGCACCTTCAGAGCCGAGAAGTACACGCTCATTTACTACGGTTACGATTTTGGATCGCTTCTCTTATGGGTCCCCTCGTCGGTGCTTCGTCCGTACGATCCGCAACGGGATGCGGAGACGAGGAAGCTGGAGCGTCCGGATCCGTGCGGCGATCAGCGGCGCTGCGCGCCGTAACGAAGGTCGCCTTCGCCCCGTATGGCGGGGCTTCGGCGAACCAAAGGAGGTTGCGATGAAGGAGAAGATTCAGTGCATCGGGGCAGCGGCGGCCGGTGTGGTCGTCATGGCGCTGGTGCTTGTTGGGGGATACCAGGGAGTCCGGTTCGCGTCCCGAGCTGTACACATGTACGATCCCTGCGCGAAGCTTGAGGCAACGAAGGACGCGACGATGCCTATCCTCCGGATTCTTGGCGGTCAGTAAGGGAGAAAATCAGCGTGCGGCGGTCGCCTTAGGGTGATCGCCGCTTTCGTTTTTGTATAAAATGGTAACGCGGTCGTTTTTAGGCGACCGCGTTGTTTGCTTCCAACATTTTTTTGAGCTCCACGAGGACTTCCGTGCCGCACGCGTGGCCGTGATCCATTGCCCGCGTGATGTCGCCGGCGTTGAAGTCAATCGTGGTAAGCGCGCCGATGAGCATCTTCGGCGTGATGAACACGATACAGCGCTTGGAGAGTCCATAGCGCTTCCCGAACCGCGCCATAAGGCCGATTTTTCGGATGTAGGGGACGATGGAACCTCCCGTCCATACGGTGAGCGCGGGATTCTTCGCGTACACTTTGACGACTTCGTCGAAGAAGGCGATGTCATACATTGTGCCGAATGCCTTCATGAAGTCCGGGAAGAACCCTCGCCGTTCATCGGCGCGCGGCTGGTCGTTCACAAGCACAAACACGATGTCGGCTTTGCGCAGCGCAACCCTTAGGCCGTTTCCGAAGTAGAGGCCGTCAAACCGTTTCCGGTTTCTGATGAATGGCAGGAAGCTTGCCGAGCCGACGATTTCGTCCAGGATTGCCTCCGGATTTTTCTTGAACCGCTCATCGTGGTTTCCGACGAGTGTATGGCAGTCCGCTCGGCCTTTCCTTGCGCGGCGATGCACGGCAATGTCAAATTCCGTCTCCGCCGCGGTGAGCCCTTTCACGTCAATGCGGTCCGCCAAGCTTCGGATGCCGTCAATGGTCGGTGGCAGTCCGTTGCGCAGAACGTCGTTCAGAAACGCCGCTTCCATAAAGCGCCACGCCGTTTTCACGATTGTGCGCCAGACGTGGTGATTGTCCTCCAGTTCGTCCAGCAAGATGTCGCGGATCATGTGGACTTTGTTGAACAACGCCTTCGGGCCGATGCGTTCAATCTCCCGGAATGTCCGCACCAGTCCCGCTGTGCGTGAACCTGAGGCGATGTATTCAGCAAATGCGATTGCCGTTCCCGAAGTACCCAGGATGTAATCAAATGCCATGCCGGCACCGTGGAGCGCTATGAGTACTCCGACACTGAAGGCGACCTTGAAGCCGCCCCCAGTCGCGACGAGCGCGAGCCGCAGCCCGTGCCATCGGCTGTTGGCAGCCATGGGTCACCTCATGAGTTTTTAAGGTACGGGGGATCCGTTCGCGGAATCGCAAAACTAAAAGACCCCCTCTGCGGCGCGCCTATTGGTGCGTCCTAGAGGAGGCCTTTCGCGTTGTTGCGTTGGATCGCATACGCAGAGCGGTAACAGTTATTAGTCAAACTTCACTTTTAGTTTTTTCGTTTTTTCGCGGTTCAATTTCGGTAGGCGAATCGTGAGCACCCCGTTTTTCATTGCCGCCACCGCGCGTTCCGCGTCAATCTCCTGCGGCAGAATAATTTGCCGGGCAAAGCGCCCCCAATAGCACTCCTGAAAGAAATAATCCTCGTCCGCGACTTCTTCCATCTTCTCGCGTTTGCCGCGGATGGTGACGGACTCCGCGGTGATGGCGATATCTAATTCCTCGGGGTCAACGCCCGCGATGGTGGACTGAATGACGATTTCCGTCGGCGTCTGATAGACATCTACGGTCAGTTGCCCCTCGGCTTCTTCCACGAAGTTGCCGATTTCCTCCTCAACTTTTTGACGGGAAAGAGTAGTACTCGCTTTCGCAAGTTCAATCCGCACTTCGTTTTCCTGTTCGTCTAACGTCATAATGCTTCAATGCGCTTTAATTTTTCGAAATCGTTGAGGACAAAGAAAGCGATGGCAACCAGAAACAGCGTGGCAACCATGTTTTCAGGCTTATATCTTAGTATAAGATAGTTGAATGCCGCGTGCAACAATGTCGCAACACCGATGCCTTCGAGAAGAATCGTGAAAGATCCGGGCGTTTTGACCGGGTTTTGTTCCGGCGCGGCCGGAAGCGACGGGGCGGAAATTTTCGCGTAGCGGGCAACCATGGTGAGGCCCCAATAATAACCGACTAAGGCAGAGCTTAAGACGTGGAGGAGCGTGGCGCCGATGAAACGGAGCGAGGTGACTTCCACCGGCCCCAGGGCTTGCGGCAGAAAAACGCTGGTCCACTGGAAAGCGGAGGCGATATTTTCCATCGCGGCGAAACCAAGCGAGGCGACGATCATGTAAATCATGGCGTCTAGTGGTTCGTCAAAGTCTTTCCGCCACGCGACGGTCAAGTAGACCGCGACGAACTTGAAGAGCTCTTCAATGCCCGCGAGGAGGAAAAGCCCGAGGATGCTCATCGTTTCAATGTCCGCGGCCCCAAGAATCTGCGCGAGAAAAAACTGCGGGCCGAACACAAACAGCGTGGTCGCGGCACCGGAAAGGAAAACATAGAAGAGTAATCGCTTCGGTTCCGGACGCGCCTCGTCCTCGCGGAGAAAAAACAGGAGCCACACGAAGCTTGGGATAAGTCCGACGAAAAGATTGAACGCGAAAGACATTACTTACAGTATATAGTATTCACGAATATCGCGAATAGGGAATATAAATATCGCGAATATCCGCCTCCATTCGCGTTATTTTTATCGTTTTATTCGTGATATTAGCGAACACTATATCTACCAAGGCTCAACAATCAGCCATTTGCTGTCAGATGCCGGAAGTTTTTGGAAAATTTCTTCCGTGATGTGCGGCATAAAGAGGTGGAGCATTTTGAGCGATGCGGTAAGCACGTGCAGGAGGATGGCGTTTGTGTGTTCGTCCGGTTGCGTTTTTGATGCTTCAAGATAGACATCGCAGAAATCGTGCCAAAAGAAATCGTAGAGGCCGTGAAGCGCGGGGCCGAGTTCGTAGGAGGCGATTTGTTTTTCCAATAGTTTTTTTGTTGCTATGAGTTTTTTGAGTATTTGTTTGTCGGCGGCTGTTTTTGGCCTCGGCGTGTCAAGGTAGCCCTTCGACTTCGCCGCTGCTCCGCTCAGGGGATAATTACTTGCTGAGCTTGTCGAAGCATTACCTACGCGCCCTAACACAAACCGGCTGGCGTTCCAAATTTTGTTTGCAAACTTCCTGCCGGCCATCACCGCGGCTTCATCCCAGCGGATGTCTTGGTTGCCCATGGTTTGCCAGATGATGCCGAATCGCGTCGCGTCCGCGCCGTATTGGTCAATGTATTGGAGCGGGTCAATGCCGGTGCCCAAACTCTTGGACATGCGCTTGCCGTCTTTTGTAAGAATTGTTCCGTGAATCAAGACATCGGGAAACGGCGTTTTACCCATGAACTCTAAGCCGGAAAAAATCATGCGACCAACCCAGAGGTTGATGATGTCGCGCGCGGTGATAAGGACATTGGACGGGTAGAACTGTTTCTTATCGGCGTCGTTTAACCCCGCAAACGGCCAAAGCGCTGAGGAGAACCATGTGTCTAAGACATCGGTTGCCAACTCAAGGAAATCACCGCCGCATTTTTTGCAGTTTTGTTTTGAGACGCTTAACTGCGCTATCGATGCGTTCTCAAATCGAAGTTCCTCAATGCCATCTGCTCCAAGTTTTTTGAGTATGCCAAACAGTCTTCGCAGCGTGTGTCCGTGTGAAATGACGACAATATTTTTGTGTCCGTGTTTTTCTTTGTGTTCGGCGAGGATTTCTGATATCCGTTGCTCCACCTCTTCCACTGATTCCGCTCCGGGAATCTGCGCACCTTTATGATGACGGCGCTCGAATAATTCCGTTAAGTTATTTTTCATCCGATCTTCCAGTGTTGTACCTTCCAGCACACCGAAATTTCTTTCTCGCAGCCGTTTATCGGATATCACCTCAACGCCGAGTTCTTTTGCGATGATATCCGCGGTTTCCTTTGCGCGTTTAAGGTCTGAGCTCACAATGAGGTCGATGTTACTTCCTTTGAGTTTTTTTGCCGCATCGCGCGCCTGCTCCTCTCCTTTTGATGTTAGCGACTGGTCGATGCCTTGCCCCTGCATGCGTTTTTCTGCATTCGCCGCCGTTTCTCCGTGACGGACAAAAAACCAGTTGCCGGTTACTTTCGGTTCAATGACGGTATCTCCGCAGCTCACGCAGTACCCGACCGGTATGCGATGACCCCACCAAATTTGTCGCGAGATGCACCAGTCCTTGATATGTTTCAGCCACGCAAAGAACGACTTCTCAAAGTTTTTTGGAATGATGCGCGTTTTTTTTGATTTTACCGCCTGGGCAGTTTTTTTCGCGAGCTCCGCCATTTTCAAAAACCATTGATTGGAGAGCAACGGCTCAAGCGTTGTGGTACAGCGGTAGCAGGTTGCGACGTTGTGCGTGTATGGTTCAACTTTTTCCACGAGTCCGGCAGTGGTAAGCTCGGCGACAACTTTTTCCCGCGCTTCCGCGACTTTCAGGCCGCGGTATGCTTCCGGCACTGCGTCGGTCATGCGGCCGCGTTCGTTGATGATTTCATAGATCGGCAATTTGTGGCATTCACCGATTTCGGCGTCGGTCATGTCATGGGCAGGAGTTACCTTCACCATGCCTGTGCCGAACTTCGTATCAATGGAGTCGTCAGCGACAATCGGGATATCGCGGCCAACGAGCGGCAGGCGCACCGATTTCCCGATGAGCGTTTTATAGCGTCTGTCTTTGGGGTTCACTGCCACGCCGGCATCGCCGAGCATGGTTTCGGGGCGAGTGGTGGCGACAATAATATAATTTATTCCCTGAGCTTGTCGAAGGGTTACATTATTGTCGTCCTTCGACTCGGTCTGCTGGCCTCGCTCAAGAACTAATGGGTACTTGATATAGAATAATTTCCCGGCTTCCTCCTTGTATTCAATTTCCAGATCTGACAGTGATGTCTGGCAGCGTGGGCACCAGTTGACGATACGTTTGCCGCGGTAGATGAGGCCTTTGTTGTAATAGTGGATGAATGCTTTTGTGACCTCCTCGCTGTACGCGGGGTCCATGGTGAAGCGTGTGCGGGACCAATCCGCCGAGGCGCCGATGCGTTTCAGCTGGTCCAGAATGATGTTGCCGTATTTTTCTTTCCACTCCCAAACTTTTTCGATGAATTTCTCACGCCCCAGATCAAAGCGGTTGATATTTTCTTTGCGCAAGTTTTTTTCCACCACGTTTTGCGCGGCAATGCCGGCGTGGTCAATGCCCGGAAGCCACGCGGTGGCGAATCCTCTCATGCGGTGGTAGCGGATGAGGATGTCGGAAATCGTTGCGTTTAACGCATGACCCATGTGCAAACTTCCTGTGATATTTGGCGGTGGCAGCAATATTGTATAGTTTTGTTGCTTCTTTGCTTCTTTGCTTTCTTGCTTTCTTGACGAAAAGAATCCACGCTTCAACCACTCTGCGTAGATGCGCGCTTCAACGGATTTTGGGTCGTATTGGGGAGGGAGTTCCATGGGCAAGAAATCAATAAAGCAAGAAAACAATAAAGCAACAGAGTTAACGCATCTGCGAATTCTTACAGCATAGAAAATTTTGACTCGTTTTGCAATTCCTAGTAAGCTGAAAAGCTAACGAAGCTATCAACCCCTTTTTATGACCTCAACCATTTGTTTTCTTGATTTAGATAATACGCTACTCGGCGGGCACGAGTTTAAAAAGGACAGAGAGAACTTTTTCCGCGGGTTTGGCGTAGATAATATACTCCACGCGGAAACGTACGCGACGGCGCGCCGCAGCGAAGGCGGTTTGTATACTATCGAAAAACAGATTGCGGAAATTGTGCGCCGCAAGCCCGATTTTCCCGCCGCTGAAGTAACGGAAAAGTTTTATCACGCATTCGCGAATCTTAAGCCGTATTTATATCCGGATGTTATCCCGTTTTTAGAATCCGCAAAGGCGCGCGGCTGCGCTGTGTGTCTCCTCTCGCATGGGGACACCGCATGGCAGCGCTACAAGGTCCGCGCGGCAGGTATTGCCGACTACTTTGACGATCTTTTTTTCACGAACCGCGAAGGCGCAAAATATGTGCACATTGAGGAAGCGGTGGCGGTGTATTCGCGCATTATTTATGTGGACGATAACCTCATGGAATTGGACATTGCCAAGCGCGCAGTGGAGTCGTGCGAGACATATTTCATCCATCGTTTGCCGGGCGTGCATGATGCGTCTGCGGCGGCAAAACATAGGATTTGCCATACGTTAAATGAGGTGTTGGGGGAGGGGGCTTGACATTTTTTACCCTACTTGTGTATAATGGCGTGAGGGTTACAGATTCAATCGTGTTCTTTTTTGGAGGTGCGTATGCACGCATTCGTCGCAGTGTCGGACCAGGCAGTGTTCGCGGGTCTCATGGTGTTCTGGTTTCTTCTGTGGGCGGGGATGGCCGTCCTCGTCACATGGGGGTGCAGGATACCGGAAGAAGAAGAGAAGTAACCCTAACTATGCCGGACATCGGGGAACGCCCGATGCGCCGGCTTCCTATTTAGAGGGGGCGTGCTGGAAACGGCCGCCCCCTTCTTTGTTTATAAACTTAGATTCCCGTTTGCTTCCATCGGGTATTTCTTTTTTCGGAACGTATTGATATATGCCGCGGCGGCGATCATCGCGGCATTGTCGGTGTTGTATTCTTTTTCCGGAGCGATGAATGTTGCGCCGGCGATGCCGGCCGCGCGCGCCAATGTTTCGCGAAGGGCGGTGTTTGCGGCAACGCCTCCGCAGAGGATTACTGATTGCGCGCCGAATTCTCGCACCGCGCGGATGGCTTTGGTGACGAGCACGTCGATTGTGGCGGATTGGAACGCCGCTGCTATGTCAGCGGCCGCGGACTTGCGCGGACTCAACGCGGACTCACGCGGAAAACTTTTTTTGATGTAATATAGGACGGCGGTTTTTAATCCCGAAAAACTGAAATCGTAGTTTTCTTCGCGCATCATCGGACGCGGGAAGGTAATTGCTTTTGGGTTACCTTTTTTTGCCAACTTTTCAATCTCCGGTCCGCCCGGATAGGGGAGTCCAAGCATGCGGGCGACTTTATCAAACGCTTCGCCGACGGCATCATCGCGCGTTTCGCCGAGCAGTTTCCAATGGAGCAGGTCCTTCATGTGGAGGAGCATGGTGTGGCCGCCGCTTACGAGCAGGGCTACTGCGGGGAAGGCGATGCCGACATTTGACATTTGACCATTAACATTTGACCGCGGAAGGAGGAACGAATACAAGTGCCCTTCCAAATGATTTGCGCCGACGAGCGGCACGTTGAGTTTTTCTGAAAGTTTTTTTGCAAACTCAATACCGGCCCATAATGCCGGTTCTAATCCCGGACCAACTGTAACCGCAATCAAATTGATACGTGATGACATTCCGACATTCTCAAGAATGTCGGAATGTTCTTTTGTGAGGGTATGATAAATTTTTGGAAGATTTTTTATGTGCTCGCGCTTGGCGAGATTGGGAACAACGCCGCCCCATTGGCGGTGGGTGGCGGTTTGCGAGGAGACGATATTTTCGTGAACAATAAAAGTTGGCGCCGCGGTTTTTGATGCCTTGCCGGTTGCTTCAACAATAGCGATGGAAGTGTCGTCGCAGCTGGTTTCGATGGAGAGGATGCGCATGGTGTGGAAAAAGCAAAGTCAAACTTTGCTCAATTTTATTTTATATAAAATATTATGAGTGCCGAGTCGCTAGCCAAGTTTGACTTGGCTGACTCGGCTACCTCGCAAACTCAGTTCTTGCGAACCGAGTTTGACTCGGTGATCCCAATGGGATTCGAACCCATGTTTCCGGGATGAAAACCCGATGTCCTGACCAGGCTAGACGATAGGACCAATGCCTACAGCGTATATGAAAGATGCGCGATTGTACATATTGGGGTATATTTTATTACATGTCTGAAATTGCCCTAAACCTTCTTGAATTCTACGGCACCGAGTGCCCGCACTGCGTCCGCATGGAGCCGCTTCTGGAGCGGTTGGAAAAAGAGCTAGGGCGTCGCGTGCAACGCTATGAGGTGTGGCACAACAAAGAGAACCGGAAAATTATGGAACAGTATGATAAGGACTTTTGTGGAGGCGTACCGTTTTACTTCAATATTAAAACCGGAAAATCAATTTGCGGTGAGGCGGATTATGAGGCATTGAAAGCGTGGGCAACGGGCGCGTGAGCTTGGCGCGCGTGTTATGCTCAAGGTGACATCGGCAAACTTTTTTATTATGAGTGTATTAATTGACTATCTTATGGTGTATCAGGAGTGGGGGTATTTTTTACTGCGTGCCGTGATCGCGGTTATTTTTCTCGCGCACGGCTACCCCAAAATAAAAAATCTCCGGCAGACCGGTGAGAATTTTAGCATGATGGGTTTTTATCCGGGGATGCTTTGGGGGACTCTCGCGGCACTTCTGGAGTTTTTCGGCGGTATCGCGCTCCTCCTCGGACTTTATGTGCCCGTACTCGGCGCGCTTTTTGCCGTTGAGATGCTTGTCGCGGCGTGTTGGAAAATGCGGCGCGGGCAAGGATTGGTGAACGGGTATGAGCTGGACCTGCTTCTTACTGTCGGATCATTCGTGCTTGCGACATCCGGCGCCGGCGCGTTGTCGTTGGATATGTATGTTGTGGGACTTGCGGGGTACTAACCACGACTATTCCAGATGTATTTGCTTCCGGAACGAGGCGAATTTTTCTTTGAGTGCCGGGTGACTTTTAAGTGTCTGGTCTTTTTTTATGACTGCTGCCGCCGCCGCCCGCGCGAGCTTTACGAGTTCCATATTGTTTAACGCTTGCATGGCAAGGTCGGGGAGTCCGGTTTGGCTTTCGCCTAAGAATTCTCCGGGACCACGGATTGCCAGATCTTTTTCGGCGAGCTCAAAACCATTTTTTGCTTCAAGTAGCGACTGTAATCTGCGCGCGGCGGATTCCGACGATGAATCGGTGAACAACAAACAGAACGATTGGTGTTCACCGCGGCCGACTCTGCCGCGGAATTGGTAGAGCTGGGAAAGCCCGAAACGCTCCGCGCCCTCAATGAGCATGATGGTGGCGTTCGGGATGTCCACTCCGACTTCCACGACCGAGGTGGAGACGAGAATGTCCAAGTTTTTTTCGGAAAAATCCGCCATGATTTTTGCCTTTTCGGCGCTTTTCAGTTTGCCGTGGAGCATGCCGACCTTCAAGTCCGGAAATACTTTTTGTGAGAGTTTTTCGTATTCTTCTTTTACCGCCTTTACTTCGCTCCAGGCTGCGCCGAGCGTGCTTAGCGCCTCGCCTTCGACGTGCTCCGCTTTTTCGATGCGCGGGCAGATGACGAATGCTTGCCGGCCTTTCTTGACTTCACCGCGGACGAACGCATACGCGTTGGCGCGGTTTTCCGGCGCGACCACTTTGGTGATAATCGGCTTTCGCCCTACCGGAAGTTCGGTGATGAGCGAAAGATCAAGGTCGCCGAAGATGGTGAGCGTGAGGGTGCGGGGGATCGGCGTCGCGCTCATAGAGAGAAAGTGCGGCACGAGCGCTTTTTGTTTCTGGGCAAGCAGCGCCGCGCGCTGTGAAACGCCGAAGCGATGCTGTTCATCCACGATCGCGAGCGCCAATGATTTAAACGCGATGCTTTTTTGAATGATGGCGTGCGTGCCGATGATGATTTTTATTTCTCCGGATTCAATGCGCTTTTGTGCTTCGCTTTTTTTGATGTCGGAGGCAAGTCCTTCCTCAAAAAAGATTTTTGATTCTGAGCTTGTCAACATGCCGATAGGGATGCGGAGATGGCCGAAAATTGTCGTGAGTGTTTTGTAGTGCTGGCGCGCGAGTACTTCGGTCGGCGCCATAAATGCCGTCTGGTAGCCATTTTTTGCGGCGATGATTGCCGCGATCGCCGCGATGACGGTTTTGCCGGATCCCACGTCTCCTTGGAGCAATCGGTTCATCGGGCGGGCTTTGCCGATGTCTTCAACGATTTCGTGCAGACTCTGATGTTGCGATGGCGTGAGCTGGAAGGGGAGCTTCGCGATGATCGCGTGCAAGTCTTCTTCGCCGACGGGAAGCGACGGCGCCTTTTCCTTTGCAAGTTCAAGGCGCGCTTTGATGTTGTTGATTTGCAAAAGAAACAGGTCTTCAAACGCGAAGCGCTTTTTCCCAGCGGCTGCTTCCTCCAGTGTCTTCGGGGAGTGAATGGCGTGCAACGCGGTGTTTACTTCCGGCAGACGGTTTTTAAGCAGTATGTCCGGCGGAATAAAATCTTCAATTGGCGCGACGTTTCCCAGAATCACGCGCATCAGATAGCGGATGCCTTTGGAGGTCAACCCCTTTGTTTCGGGATATGTGGGAATGAGTCCCGCCGTGTGTCGCGTTTCGCCGACGGCGCCGGTGACCAATTCGTACGAAGGGTTTGAAAGGAAGAGTCCCTCATCGCCCGCGGACACTTTTCCCGCGAAATTGGCAAGATGTCCGATGCGGAGATTTTTTGCGATGAATGGTTGGTTGAACCAGATGGCGGTGATGGCGGCGGTATCATCGGCGATGGTTGCCTCTACCACTACCATGCGTTTCCGGAATGTGCGTCGCAGGGCGACTTTGCGGATAAATCCTTGGATGGTCGCGGTTTGATTGGTTTCAAGATCCGCGATTTTTACGGTTGTTGAAAAATCTTCATAGCGTGTTGGAAAATGCCAAAGTAAATCGCGCACCGTCTTGATGGTGAGCTTTTGAAATTTCAAGAGAAACCGGCTGGGCAGCCCTTTAATGTTCGCGAGCGGGGTGGTGATGCTTAACATGCAAAAAAACAAAAAAGCAATAAATCAAAAAATCACTTTAGTGCCCCCACTTGGAATCGAACCAAGGTCTGCGGATTAAGAGTCCGTAGCTTTACCATTAAGCTATAGGGGCGCGATATATGTTGAAATGACGGGAACTCGTCTAACTGCTCACATTCTACAACATCTGCATGACAAATTGCAACGCCCCCGCGAAAATTCGCAAGGGGCGGGGCCCCGTCAGACGGGGCGGGGCGTTCTCCGGCCGGTTACTTCACTTGTTTCTTCAGCTCCTCGCCGGCCTTCGCGAGGTGGTCGTTCGCGGATGTTGCGTGCTTCTCGGTCTCTTGGAGCGCCTTTGTCGCGTTCTCCTCTTGCGCTTCTCCCGCGGCAAGCAGGGGAATGGCCTTGAGGTAGAAGAGGGCATTGGCGTAGCGGAGTTCCTTCACCCCGTTTTCCAGCTCGGTCTTCGCCGCCGGAGTCACGGCATTCTTTCCGTCGAAGACGGTGGTCAGCGCCTTCTCCGCGCCCGCGGCCTCGCCAATGGCGCCACGCGTGTCCAGAATGCTCTTCGCGAGCGCCCGGTCCTTCGGAAGGATCACGCAGCCGGAGAGCAGGATTCCGAGTATCGCAGCGGCGGTGATGCGCATGGCAAAGCTCCTTTGTTGATGTCGACGAATCGTTTATCTACCCAATAGTATAGTTGTGATTGGGCGAAAATGCAACGCAGTGTTGCTATAGTTATTCTTGCCTCGGTTTTTTTACCAGCACCGAAATCGCGATCATCGCCCAGATGATTTGGAGGACGAGTGATGGCCATGCTTGGAGGTAGAGCACGTTGATTCCCAAACAAATTGCTCCGATGAGATTTAGTAACTGATAGTAGAGATTCGCGCTGCCAATCTTTTTGTGCGAGTTCAAAAAATACGCGAGTACAATGAGGAGTGTCCCGACCCAGCCGATGAGTTGGATAAAAGTTTCTGCCATAGTTGCTTAAGTGTAGTATACCATGGACTTGGCTTGAGAAAACGGCGCGAAACGGCTACTATAATGGTACAAACGCCCTCGTAGCTCAATGGATAGAGTACATGGCTTCGAACCATGGGATTGAGGTCCGATTCCTCACGAGGGCACAACGAAAATAGTAATTCTATTTTCGTTGTGCCCGGAAGCGGACGGAAAGGGGGTCGGGGAAACGGGAGTTTCCCCGTGGCGGAGTACACGAACCGCTGGGTTCGTGAGCGCAGCCGACCGAAGGTCGTAGCGAGCAGTTCGACTCCCACGAGGGCACTAAACCATATGGAAATCCCCAAAGAAATTATCGCTATCGGTAAAACGCTTCACGACGCCGGCTACAAGGCTTATCTTGTGGGTGGGTGCGTGCGGGATATTTTGATTGGACGAGAACCAAAAGATTGGGATGTGACGACGGACGCGAAACCGGAAGAAATCCAAAAGATTTTCACTACGTTTGCCGGCGGGACTGCGGAAGATCCCTCTACTGTTTATGAAAATACTTTTGGCACGGTCGGTATTAAAACCGATTCTGAAGATTCGAAATTAAAAATCGTTGAAGTGACGACGTTCCGGCTTGAAGGAAAATACACCGACAAGCGGCATCCGGACGAAATCAAGTTTGCAAAAACGGTGGAGGAAGATTTAGCCAGACGCGATTTTACGATAAATGCAATCGCACTCAGCCTTTCTCAAGGTAAGCCTTCGACTCGCGTTGCTCGCTCAGGCAATAAATTATTAGTTCCTGAGCTTGTCGAAGGACGACTCATTGATCCATTTGGCGGCCAAGACGATCTTGCAAAAAAAATCATTCGCACTGTCGGGAATCCCGATGAGCGATTTACCGAAGACGCCTTGCGCTTGATGCGTGCGGTGCGGTTTGCGGCGCAGCTTGGTTTTGTAATTGAAAAAGAAACCGCTGTGGCGATAAAAAAGCACGCAGGGCTTTTGGAGATGATTTCAAAGGAGCGTGTGCGCGATGAACTGACAAAACTGCTTATGACGGACAATGCCGTGCAGGGGGTTGAAGACATGCGCGCATATGGCCTCCTGCGCTATGTGTTGCCGGAACTGCAAGATGGCGTTGGTGTGGGCCAGAACAAGCATCATATATATAGCGTGTACGAACACAACCTCCGTTCATTCAAGTATGCGGTTGAAAAAAACTTTCCGCTGGATTTGCGCATTACCGCGTTGTTGCATGACGTGGGGAAGCCCGCGACCAAACATGGGGAAGGAGAGAATTGTACGTTTTACGGACATCAAGTGGTGGGGGAGCGCATCGCGATTATGATGCTTGACCGGCTACATTTCCCGCGCCAGCTGATTGAGAAGGTTGCATTGCTTATCAGAGAGCATATGTTTGTGTACGATCCGGAGTCCGTCACGCTCGCGGGCGTGCGTCGCATTGTCCGCCGCGTCGGTTCGGAAAATGTTGATGACCTTATGCTGGTCCGTGAAGCCGACCGCATCGGAAGCGGCGTACCCAAAGCCCAGCCGTATCGTTTGCGTTACTTAAAAGCGATGATTGAAAAAGTGCAAAAAGATCCGATTCACCCGAAGATGCTTGTGCTGAAAGGCGATGACGTCATGCGCATCTTACACATTGCAGCCGGTCCGAGGGTCGGAAAGATTTTGGCGGCGTTGCTTGAGGAGGCGCTGGAGCACCCGGAGTTGAATGACGCGGCGGTTCTTGAAAAGCACGTGCGTGAGCTCGGTGCGCTCTCCGAAAAAGAACTTGACGCCATCGCCGCCAAAGCCAAAAAAAGCGCGGCGAATGCGCAAGAGCGGATAGATGCGGAGATCAAGAAAAAGTATTTTGTGCAGTGATTGCATTGCGAAAATCGTTGTAAGTTTAGGAGTTTTAGGGTAAAGTTTATTATATGACGTACAAATCAACGGCAATCATTACGCGAGAAGGAAAATGGTTTGTGGCGCGTTCACTTGAGCTCGGCATTACGAGTCAGGGAAAAACCATTGAAGGCGCTAAAAAGAATCTTGAGGAGGCACTTGCGCTCTATCTTGAAGATATGCCAGCACGCCGGCGCACGCTAGCGAAAGAATCGCCGTTGGTAACCTCTGTTGAAGTGGGAAATGGCTAAAACATTTTCCGGTAAGGAAGTTGTGCGTATTCTGTGCCGCGCGTTTGGTTTTGTTTTTGTATCGCAGTGCGGGAGCCATGTGAAGCTGCGGAAAAGGGTCGGTGGGAAGGTATTAACGACCATCGTGCCGATGCATCGTTCGCTGGTGCGCGGCACCTTGCTTGGCGCACTTGAACTCGCAGAGGTGGACGAGGAAGATTTTCGGAAAGCGGCGTAGCGCTTCAACTTGCAGCCGGAAAACTTTTGCGGTAGGATATATTCGTTACGGGCTGTAGTATACCGGTAGTACACACGCTTCGGGTGCGTGTAGACTGGGTCCAATTCCCAGCAGCCCGAATTTAAGTTTTTGTCAAGTGCAAAAAGTTAGCGTATCTTTTAACCGATAGCGGTTTGTGCGATATGACTATGCCTTCGTTACTCTCGCGTTCTCCGCAACTGCGGATGTTTCTCGTCGCGATTGTGGCGGTTGGAATTGTGGGCGCCGCATTTCACGCTCTCGGTTTTTTCGGTGCGCCGATTAATTTGGTATATAGCGATGTGTTGGGGTTTTATGAGCGCGCATCGGCGCCGGGGTTTGCATATGTGAGTAAGCCGATAGAGTATCCGGTACTTACTGGACTATTCATTGAGGATGCGGCGCGCCTTGGAGGCAGCCGCGCGGGATACTACGTGGTGAGTATGCTCGCATTGCTGGGGTTTGCGATCGGGACGACGTACCTATTATATAAGGTAGCCCTTCGACCCGCTTCGCCGGAGCTTCAGCGAGGCGAGCAGGCTCAGGGAATAACGGTTTCGCGGTTGTGGAGGTATTGGATTTTCGCGCCGTCCATGTTTTTATTTGCTACATATAACTGGGACTTGATGGCTGTTTTCTTTTCGGTCGCGGCGTTCTATTTGGCATCGCGCGATCGCAGGGGACTTGCCGCGATTTTTCTTGCATTAGGATTTTGCGCGAAGTTTTATCCGGTGCTGTATTTCATTCCGTTGCTGCTTCTTGCGACAACGTGGCGTGAATGGGTAAAGTTGTGCGCTATCTTTGGCGCAACCGCGCTGGTTGTGAATTTGCCGTTTATGCTCCTGAACTTTGACGGGTGGTCATATTTTTTCACGCTGAACAGCGCGCGGAACTCTAATCCGGATTCCATTTGGACCATTCTAAGATTTTTCTTCTCCGACGCTGCGGTCGGAGTTCCCGCAATCAACGCAATTTCGCTCGGGCTTTTTGCGGCGGGATATTTTGGTATGCTTTGGAGATTTCGCCGCTCCCCGTTTCTTTACCTCTGTTTTGTGGCAACATTGCTTTTCCTCATCACAAATAAAATCTTTTCACCGCAGTATATTTTATGGCTGCTGCCGTTTTTTGTGTTGCTCCCATCTGTGAAAAATTGGCAATTTTACGGACTTGAGCTTTCTAACATCGCGGTATTCTTTTCAATCTTGCCGTGGTTCTTTTTAGGCAAAGACATGTTTTATTTTTATCTCGCGAGTCCGTTTGTTATTTTGCGGCACGTTGTACTCACCATGCTTTTCGTGGGTGTGATGAAAAAACTCAACAATGGCTTGCGTGCGGGATAATTTTGCGTTATAGTAGCGACAGTATTCGTTGGGCATCAAACGCAGAGGAGGCGTCCGATGAAAAGCTCCGAAGAAACCATTGCGCAATCGCGCGCGCAGATTGACGAGTGTATTGCGTTGATTAAGGCGCTGTACGTTGCGAGGAAGCGGATCGTGTTCGTTGGTGACAGTGACGGCGTGGTGACCTCAAGCGATAGCGATGCGTTGGGCCGCGTCGTCAAGGGCGAGGACAGCCTTGCCAATCGTTTCGCGCTTGAAGAGCGTTTGGCGCTCCAGCCCTTGCGGCCCGGCCCATGGCTTCCGATCGCAGAGCGTTGCGCGCGCATCGGTGCCTCGATCTACATCGTGACGGCGCGGTCAACGTTCGCGAATCCGCGGTTGTTGTGGTTCTGTCTCGAGCATGACATTCCGGCAGAGTGGATTCTCGGCGTCGGCCATCAGTCCAAGCGCGGCAGTTACGAGATCATCCTCCGCGAGTACGCGAACGATCCCGACTGTCACTTTATTTACGCGGATGACAGCTTGCGGCATATGGAAGACTTTCAGAAACTCATCGCAGAGCTCGGCATTGAGGATCGCTGTCACGTGTTCCACGCCATTCCCATTTTCGACCACACGGAAGAGGAGTACCGCGCGTACTATGACGCAGTCATGAACGCGACCGCATCGTCCATGCTGGACGCCGTCAGCGTGAACGTGCCCGGATTCGGCGAGTTGCTTGTGGTTCCTGATCGTCGGGCCGGACTGAAGCGCATCCAAGAGGAGTATCGCAAGTCACTCCTTGCTGCCGCCGCGCTTCTCGCCGAGTAGATCGTCTCGTTTTCTACGCCCTCGACTGCGCATTGCGGCCGAGGGTGATTACTTTATATAATTGTTTATATGCCTATCTCATTTGATGATTTTAAAAAAGTGGAGTTGCGCGTCGGGAAGATTTTGTCCGCCGAGCGCGTGGAGGGGTCGGAGAAATTGCTGAAGCTCGCGGTGGATCTCGGTAGTCCTTCTGCTGTTGGTGGCCCTTCGACTAGCTCAGGGACTATTGTTACGCAAGACATCCGTCAGGTGATTGCCGGCATCGGGAAAGTATACGACCCCGCGACGCTTGTTGGGCGATCGGCGGTGTTTGTCGCAAACCTTGAGCCGCGGATGATCATGGGATTGGAGAGCCAAGGAATGATTCTCGCAACCGATGACGAAAAAGGCCCGGTGCTTTTGGCGCCGGACCGCGAGGTGTTGCCCGGGGCGGGGCTGCATTAAAAATGGGTCGGGGGCGGTTTCGCATTGCGGAACCGCCCCCGTGTGCTTCTAGATCTCCGCGCAGTGGTAGATGGCCTGTTCGTCCAAGTCGGCCGTAGCGAACGTCTTCTTCAGCCCCGTTTTGCACCCGACGCAGAGCTCTGCGCCGGGGATGCCTTCCGCGGTCACGAAGGGGATGTACTTGACGCATTCCGTCTCCACGATTTCCCCCTCCTTCGGCTGTGGCCGTGTCCTGAGCTGAGCGACGATGTGCACCTGCTTCTTCTCGTTCATCTGACTTCTCCAAAAAGGAACCTTTATATTATACACGAAAGTAGGTTTTTGTCAATAGGTGGTATTTTTGGGGTTTTTTAGTGATGCAGTGTGTGCTATAATAAAAATAATTATGTCCACCTACGGCGCCTTTCATATATATCGCAAGTTTTTTATTTTCGGCACGCTGCTGGTTTTGGTGGCGCTTGTTTTGCCGATGTCCGTGATAGCCGCTGAAAAGACCAGTCCAAATGCGGAGCATAGCGTGCTGCCCGCCCCCTCGGCGCCTTCAACCGGCGCTATTGGGTCGTTGCCCGCGCCGCAATATCAGGCGGCGGATGTTATTTATCAAATTGAACATTTGCAATCGCTTGTGGATCGCGCGGCAAAAAGTCCGGATGGGAGCGCCGAAGCGTATCCGCTTGATTTGTTCCAGATTCCGGGCGCGCCGCAGTTACGCGTTGCCGCAGATAATGGCGTGTTGACAGTCGGTCTTTCGGGAACCGGTGTTTATAATGTGAGCGGCACTTTGCTTGGTGCGGAAAATGCCGCGCTCGGGAAATTCTCCGGTTCCAATTTCAGCGTAACGCTTGACCAATACGCGGATAAAAATCCGCGGGCGCTTGTTGTTTCGGTGACGTATCTTCCTGAAAAAACACCGATATTTTATGAAGGTCCGACGGGAAGCGGGGGGTTGAGATTGCCTCCTCCGATTCCGACCACCGTGCCGGCTCCCGCCGAAGGTATTTCCGAACGGATTTCTGAGCCGGTGATTACCTCTTCCGGACCAAGCGTGTCTAAGTCGCCGGCAGAAACCCTGCCGCCCATCGGCGAGCCGCCAACAGAGTCTCAATCAGGGCCGGAGATTGTGCCGCCCGAAACAGCAACGGAGGACATTTCCGTGACCTTAGAAATGGTGCCATCCGAAGCCGGGGCGGTCGCGAAATCCGAACAAGCCGCGCCGACGGAAGAACGTATTGAGTTTAATTTCGATTTTATACCGGAATCGGCCGATAGCGACACCCAATTAATTATTGGTACGGATATTGCTCCGCTCGGCAGATCATTCGGCGATGGAGAACCTCTGAATACGCGACCGAGCGTCGGTGAGCTTCTTGTATCTGACTTTTTGCCTCCGCTGTTGACGACCGGGCCGATTGTCACAGATCAACAACCCCCTATTATCGGCCTTGGCGAGAGCGAACAAGTAAACGCTATTGCTCCGGAAGTGAGTGGAGATCTTGAGTTTGCCGATGAAGGTGAAGCTCCCGCGACCCAAAAAAACTTATCGGATGGATTGTCAGCGGTGGGAGGCGGCACCTTTGACGGCGACATGCTGAATTTTTCCTCTCAAGATTTTCGTTTGCCATCGGGTCTTGTGGTTGGCGACATTTCGGTCGCGAGTAACTTGCCGCAATTTTTGACACCGACGCAAATCGTTATATCGGATTTACCGGCACCAATCATCGGTAAGGGTTCTCCTCTGCAAATAAATGCCGTTGTTCCGGATGATGGTCCGGCGCCGGAGCCGGTAGATGTTACGCTTGAATTAGTTGATGGAGTTGCCGATGCTGTTCAAGGCGCCGTCGAAACCATTTATGAAACCCTGCGATTTCAATAAGGCAATTAAAAACTAAAATTATGATCCACATTATTCAACGAAGAAAAATTTTAACCGGAGTCGCGATCGTGGCAACATTATTTCAATTAATGCCGTTCGGCGCGTTCGCGCAGGTTGCGGGGATTAAAGCGTTGCCTTCGGTGCCGGTGCCAATGCCGGCAAGCGCGCCGGCGCCGGCTGATCATCCGGCGGTGCCTCAGCCCACCCCGTCATCCGGCGGCTCTGCTGCTCAACCGACACCGCTTCCGACTGCCGGGTCCGGTGGCGCGGGAACTCCAATTGACAACGGGGGATTATGGGCCGGTTCGCCAATTGGCACCGCGCCGGCGAAGCCGTTATATACGGTTGCGGCTGTGGTGCCAAAAGTGGCGTTAGATGCTATTGCAACACGTTCCACAATCGGCGCGGTTCGTTTTAAAGATATTTTGAGCATACAAGGTACTAGCATCGCTCAAGTTGTAGCGATGCGCGATGGTGCGGTCGTTAAATTTACATTTACTCCGGCGGGTGGTTCAAAGATTGTGAATGCGAATTTCCAACGATCGGGGTTTTCCGGATTTTTCAGTTCGCAATCTCCGTGCTCAATATTGGGTGACAGCGCGGTATGCGCGACAACCGGCCCAGGAAATGTTCATTTTGACGTTATGCCGACGAATAGTTTTGGGGATGTGGCGTATAACATAGCAAAAATTGATCCCAGAGATCTTGGCGATCTTACGACTCCGACAAGGGCATTCTATGATGAGTTGCTGAACGAGATTCATGGGGCGGGGTCCGGAGCCGAACAATTCGCCAAACTTCCCGATGGTACGGTTGTAAACATGATTGATGTTATTCTTGGCGAGAATCTCAAGGCCCCAAACACCGTGCTTTTGGAGGCGAAAAGCGAAATCGCTAACATCCTCGTACTGGCGCTCAAGAGAGAGAGAGAATGGGCGAAAATGTGTCTTGGTAGGGATTCAGCCGCGGCAAGAGGAAGCAATGATTCTAGTTGGCTGAGCGGGGATGTCTCAAGTATGGCTGATGGAATGACCGAAACGCTTAAACAGGCGGGAAAAGAAAAATTATGCAGTGACGCGGAGAAAATTTCCGAGCAGATTGATGGATTTTTGAGCGCGCTTCAAAGTGGTCCGTTGGGTCTATTTACTTCCTGTAAGTTGGACTTCGCTCAGCTCATCGCCGCGGCACGGGCGGGTTACGCGGCACGGGGAGGTTCTGAGCTTGACCCCAATATTGAGGCGCTACTTGCCGGCATGCCTGCCGATGATGTGATGATGGTCGCGCAAAAAGCGGACGCGGACGCGGCGCAGATCCGAAAGCTCGCGAACTTGGTTGGGGCCGCGAAAAGCGTGGGGTCAACGGATGATAAATCCGAAAAAGAAAAGGAGGCACTCATCAATGACTTGCGCGCAAGGGGTTCGCAATATACGAGTGCGAAAAACGAACTTAACTCTTGGTACGAAGTGGGATATGAGTCGCCCAATGGAGCTGTATCCTCCGCTCGTTCTCGTTGATGATATAAAAACACTCGCCTGAGGCGAGTGTTTTTGTGTATTATTGTGCCGCCGGTCGGAGAATCTCACTGCTCAGCCCCGCGTTGCGGGGCTTGCACTCTAAAACTCAGCGGTTTTAGTATTTCCGCAATGGTGAAACTCCCGTTTTCCCCGACTTCGTCGACCGAAGCCGACTACGACGGGCGGAGGCCGACCCCTTTCCGGTTCGACTCCCCGAGCACAAACAAAAATCCGCGCTTTTGCGCGGACTTTTGTTTGTGCTCGGGGGGAGAGTCGGCTACAAGTAAATTTCCTGACGGAAATTTCTCGCAGCCCGGTGAATTATTAAATAACAAATCCAAAAAGGTGCCGACAGGCCACCCCTCGCGGCGCTCGCCTTTCGCTTTCAGCGAAAACTCGCGCATCGCTGCGGTCTTCTCCTCCCCCCACGCAGGCCAAGCAGTTGGCCTGCTCCGCGTCAAATTCGCTTCGCTCATTTGTGCTCGGGGGGAGAGTCGAACTCCCATGAGGTTACCCTCGCTGGTTCTTGAGACCAGTGCGTATGCCATTTCGCCACCCGAGCATTGTTTGGATGGGTTCTGCTTTTAGTTGATACTGCCATAAAATTGTGTCAGAGTAAAGATGTTATGCCCCGTGCTACAACTTCGACGATGCTCTTCTACGTCTATGTTTTGGAGAGCTTAAAAGATGGAAAGCGATATATTGGCTTCACAAACAATCTACGGCGTCGGTTTGAAGAGCATCAAAAAGGACAGAGCTTCTCAACAAAATATCGACTACCTTTTAAACTTATTTATTTTGAAGCATGCACAAACAGGGATGATGCGGTGCGTCGTGAAGAGTATTTCAAATCCACGGGAGGAAACAGATTTCTCGCAAAAAGGTTGAAGGTATATTATAAAGTTAAATCGAAGTTGTAGCACAGGGTATGGCTCGTGTCATCGCTGTTTGCAATCAAAAAGGTGGTGTTGGAAAAACAACCACGGCAGTTAATTTGGCGGCGTATTTGGCGTTGCTGGGTAAGAAGACGTTACTCATTGATTTTGACCCGCAGTCCAATGCGAGCTCGGCGTTGGGATTTGATAAAAAAAGCGATGCAGGCACGGTATATGACGGACTGCTTGGCAAAGTGCCTCCGGTAAAACTGGTGCAGGCGTCATCGGTGCCGAAACTTGATTTCATTCCCGCGCACCCCGATCTTGCGGGGGTCACGGTTGAGCTGCTGCAAAAACCGGAGCGTGAACGGTATCTGCATCGGTTGCTTGACCCGTTCCGGTATTTGTACCAGTACATTCTTATTGATCTTCCGCCGAGTGTTAGTTTGCTTACGGTGAACGGACTTGTCGCGGCCGACGAGGTGCTTATTCCCGTGCAGTGCGAATACTACGGCCTTGAGGGGTTGGGACAGCTTTTGGAAACCGTGGACCTCATCAACAAAAATCTTGGCCGTAATCTGAAGATCGCGGGTGCCTTGATTACCATGTACGACGCGCGGGAGCACTTGTCGCGCGAGGTTTCAAAGGAAGTGCGGAGAAAATTCGCCGGCCATGTGTACGGAGTTGAAATTCCGCGCGCGGTGGCGCTTGCCGAGGCGCCGAGTTTCGGAAAACCTATCGCGCTTTACGCGCCGGAGTCCATCGGCGCCCGGGCGTATGAACGGCTGGCGCGGGAAATTGTGGCGCAAGAGGCCACGCAGAATATTGATCGCTTCCGTCAGGAGGTAAGGGTGCCGGTGCGGCTTGTGCAAAGTAGCGCGACGATTACCACACCCGTTGCATCACTTGCCATACTTCCGGAGCCGGTCGTGGCGAGCGCGCCGGCTGAGACAAGC
>JAUSGH010000015.1 GCA_030649055.1 bacterium
CGTCGCAGCGCGGAGTTCGGCCAGCGCGCCGCATTCCGTCTCTGCGACGAGGGGAACGCCGGGAAGATTTCGGAAGCGGACTTCCCGGTGAATACTTATACGCCGTGCGGGAAGACCGTCTGGCGTCTCCGGCGTTGCGGCTACTGCTGCGCCTGGTGCGTCTATCGCAGTGCGGACGGCTTCTACTGCGACTGCGACTGGTTCAGCGACGGCGTGTTCTCCATCAGCCGTCGCCTTGTCAGCAAGTAGTCGGGCCTTGGGTTGCTTGGGTCCCCTCGGACCCTCGCGACCCTCGGTCACTCGCCTGCCTGCCGCAGGCAGGGATTTCCTCTGGTCGCGCGACCCTGTCGCGCGACCAGATTTCATTTTGTATACTGAACAATGGATAGTAGGCGACAACGCGCGGTTCTCCTTGCGATTGTTGGAAGCAGGCCTGCCTGTCGGACAGGCAGGCTTGACCCGGAATCCAGTTTTTTGGCACCCATTGACAAATGCATAGAAGTCATGCTAATATATAACCAGCATCTCGTTGGTTGCACGCCCAAATTCCATCTTGTTGATGGATAGTGCGGGTGATGCGTTTTTGGACAGGAGGTCTGCGATGAGTTCGCCGACGTTCGACATGTGGAAGCGGATGATCCGCGACGGTCAGCCGAACGCGTTGAGCAACGAGCGTCTCGTGAAGCTCGTGGAGAGCGGGCTCTGGGATGCCGTCGTGGATGCGCCCAACTACAGGGCGCTCAAGGCGAAGATTGAGAGTGGTGTGTGGCTGGCTCCGACCGTTCCGACTTCCAAGATCGGTGCCACTCCGACTCTCAAGACCGAGCGCAAGTGGCACGCAGAGGAGGGAGTCATCTACTTTTCGGTCACGTCCAACGGGATGACCGGGGAGCAGTGGATTGCTCGTTTGGAACAGTTGGGCTTCGGCGTGGGCGACTATGCGCAGCAACTGCTCTGTTTGGGCGGCTTTGAGTCAACTTCTGGCATCACAGCCAAGATTGCGGTTGTGACGAAGAAGGGCATTTTTGAAGCGCGGGAGCAGGAACTTATGAAGCCAAACGCCGAGGTGGCTTGCCTCATCCGGGAGATGTTCTCGGACGAAGAGCTTGCGGCCATGGGCCTCTGGCGGATCGTCGTAATGCACGAGCCGCTCAAGGATGCCGATGGTGACGCGCTTCGTCTCAGTGTGCGCCGCGGGGGTGGCGGTCTGTGGCTAGATACATTCGATGGTCATCCGCTCAATGGATGGCTTCGTGGCCGCGGGTTTGCCTACGCCGTCGCATAAGGATACCGTTCGATTTCCGGTCCCGTGCATTCACTCGCGCGGGACCGTTCTCATTTGCACGACAAGCCCTATTTTTTTTTGCATCCTTGCGCCCGTTCCTGCCCACCCCACACAACATCCTTACAAACTCCAGTTTGTAAGGATGTTGTGTGGGGTGTATACTCTTGGATATGGGAAAAATAAAAACCGCAAAGCAGATGGAGCGGCATCTGAAGGGAATGGCGAATCACTACCGGATTGAGGTGTTGCTGCTTGTTGGCGAGCGCGAGGGCGTTACGTTAGAGGGGATTATTGAAGCGTTGAAAGCGAATCCCAAAACGATCGGCGAACATGTGCGGCGTTTGCATCATGCAGGGTTGATAAACAAAAAATACCGCGGGAGGTTCGTCGAGCACGCCTTGTCGCCGTACGGGAAAACCTTTACACGTTTCCTTAAGTCGTTTCAGCAGACTTAGCGCGCACTATGCGCGCATTATAACATCCTTACAAACTGGAGTTTGTAAGGATGTTATAAAATAGCAAATCATGCCTATTGTGTCCGCAACTGAAAAAAATATCAATAAAGCCGCTGCAATAATCCGCGAGGGCGGTATTGCCGCGTTTCCGACGGAGACGGTCTACGGATTGGGCGCGAACGCGTTTGACGCGAAAGCCGTAAAAAAGATTTTTAAGGCGAAGGGGAGGCCGCAAGATAATCCGGTTATTGTGCATATCGTGGACAAGCGCGATTTGTCCCTTGTCGCGGCCTCCATTCCGCCTGTCGCAAAAAAACTTATCGCGAAATTTTGGCCGGGGCCGCTTACGCTTATTTTGCCGCGGAATAAAAATGTTCCGTCCATCGTGAGCGCGGGTTTGGATACGGTCGCGGTGCGGATGCCTGCCCATCAAATCGCGCGGGCATTAATAAAAAAAGCGGGAGTTCCGGTTGCGGCTCCTTCGGCAAACAAGTCCGGAAGGCCTAGCCCCACCGACGCGCATCATGTTACCCGCGATTTCGGCAAAACCTTGTTTATTCTGGATGGCGGAAGAACCAAAATCGGGCTTGAATCCACGGTGGTGGATTGCACGGTGTCACCGCCGGTTATTTTACGGCATGGCGGTGTCACATTTGAGGAATTGCGGCACGTCGTTCCTACGGTGCGTATATTGAAAAAAGGGGACGTCAACGCGCCCGCGAAATCGCCCGGAATGAAGTACCGACATTACGCGCCGAAGGCGCCACTGGTTATTGCGGAGGGGAGCGGCGCCGCAATGAGAAAAAACATCGCACAACTTATCCGCTCGTCAAAAGGAAAGCGCGTCGGCATATTGGCTACGGAAGAATCTCTGCCGTACTATATGGCATTAGGTGACCGGCGCATCATCACGCTCGCGCTTGGTTCTCGGAACAATATGCGCGCGTGCGCCCGCCGTCTCTTTGCGGTTTTAAGGAAATTTGATACGCTGAATGTTGACCTCATTATTACTGAATCGTTTCCGGAAAAAGGTATTGGCGCGGCGATGATGGAGCGTCTCCGTCGCGCTTCCGCCCCTCCCGATTCGCATTATTAAGTCGACTAATTCGCATTACAGTTCGACAGCGCTCACTGTCTATTATACCCTGAGCTTGTCGAAGGGTTCGCGATTACTCCATGAAAAAAGCATTCACCATTTTCTTCGTCGTATTCATGCTCGTTTCGCTCGTCATGTCGCTTGTGGCGGGCTTTTAGCATATAGGGTTCGCGAATATCGCGAATAGAACGCTAAAAATAACGCGAATGGCTCACCGCTTCCTTATTTGCGTTATTATTGAGCCCGATTAGCATTATTCGCGAATACTCCATGCGATATCATTTTCATACTAATTCATCGGCGGCGTGGGACGCGATGCGGAAAGCGATTGCCGTGGCGCGGACGACTATCTACTGGGAGTCATATATTTTTATTGACGACGAACTTGGCCGTAGTTTTTTAGAGCTGTTGAAATCCGCCGCCGCAAGAGGTGTGCGCGTGAAGTTGATTTTGGACGGCGTCGGCAGTTTTACGGTGTTTTCCTCGCTTGCGAACGAGCTTGCCGCAAGCGGCGTGGAGGTACTGTATTTCAACCGGTTGTTACATTGGTGGAATCCGGCGCGACTACGCATGGGGTGGTTCGCGCGCACGCATCGCAAATTGTTGGTTGTGGACGGCGTCGTCGGTTTCGTCGGTGGCGTGAACATCGGCCGGCATTTCCGTCGGTGGAACGATCTTCAGCTTGAAGTGCGCGGGAATATCGTGCGGAGTTTTACGCGGTCATTTGCGAAATCGTACCGCATCTGCGGAGGAGGTGACCGCATCACAATTCCTCCGCGCCGGATAACTGCGGTGGACGTGGCGTTTCTGGACCACTGGCCGGGGACGCGCAAAAGTGTTTTAAAACAGTACTATAAAGCGGCGTGCGCGAGGGCGAAACAACGCATCGTCATCGCGACGCCGTATTTCGTGCCGCATCATTGGCTGATGCGCGAGTTGAAGAAAGCGGTGCGCCGCGGTGTCGCGGTGGAAGTCATCTTGCCGCGGCAGACTGACCTCCGCGTATTAAATATCGCGAATTATATTTTTGCGGCGCTTGGCGCCGAGGCGGGACTGTCATTTTTTTTCACCACGGAAATGATTCACGCGAAGGCGATGCTTGTGGATGATAAAGAGGGGATGGTGGGGTCCAACAACATTGACGCGCGGAGTTTTGACTACAACGCGGAGTCCGGCGCCGCGTTTCAGGATGAACGCATGGTCGGCGATTTGCGGGCTATTTTGGAACGGTGGGAGCGGCAAGCGGTGCCGTACGTGCCGGCAGAACACCGGCGCTGGTATGAATATGTGCTGCGTTGGATATTTAAACTCGCGCAACCGATATTGTAGCGATGCGGTTATATATATAATGCTGAAGAAATTAAAAAGCGATAAAAAAATCGTCGTTATCGGCGGAGGCACCGGTGTGTTCACTGTGCTTTCCGGATTGCGCAAACATTTTGCCGACTTGACGGCTATCGTCACGATGGCGGATGACGGTGGTTCCACCGGCGTGTTGCGCGAAGAGTTCGGTATTTTGCCTCCGGGCGATGTGCGGCGCGCGCTGATCGCGCTTTCGGGGCGCGATAATGCGATGCTCGCGAAACTCTTTAATTACCGTTTTGCCGAAGGTAAGGGGTTGAGTGGCCACAGTTTCGGCAATCTGATGCTTGCGGCGCTGGAGCGCCTGACCGGAAGTTTTCCGCGCGCGATTGAGGAGGCAGGAAAAATGCTCGGGGTCGCGGGGCGCGTGTTGCCGGTGACACTGACAAAAACCCGTTTGCACGCGGAGCTTGAGGATGGAAGAATTGTAGACGGTGAGGCAAACATCGACGTTCCCTTGCACGACGGGCGGTTGCGTATTGTGCGTGTATGGTTAAAACCCACAGCGCGCATCACCGCCGCGGCGCGAGTCGCAATCATGGAAGCGGACGCGGTGCTCGTTGGGCCGGGCGATCTCTACACCAGTATCATTCCGAACATTCTTGTTCGCGGCGTGCCAGAGGCGTTGAAACAAACCAAAGCGAAGAAAATGTATGTCGTGAATCTCATGACAAAGCACGGAGAAACAAACGGCTTTGCCGCGTCGGATTTCGTTTGCGCGCTTGAGCGTTATCTCGGCGCAAACGTGCTGGATGCCGTTATCGCGAATAGTAACGTGCCGGCGCTGTCGCGCTTGAAGCCATACGTGCACGAAGGCGCGGCGCTTGTGAAGATTGACGCGGTGAATTTTCCAAAAGGATTGCGGCTCACGCGCGCCGATCTGCTTCGGCCGCGCGGATTTTTGCGGCACGATTCGGAAAAACTCGCGCGAGTGGTCAAAAAGCTCGTGGAATAGTACGATAGAATTATGGTTTAGCAATGATAAATAAATTTGAACGTCGGCAAACGTCGGCTGTTTATTATTTTTTAAACTATCTATATCTATGCAGGACAAAAAAATTGAAGCCCTCATCAAAAAAGAAGTGAAGCGTCAGAAGTTGACGATAGATTTGATTGCGTCGGAAAATTACGCGTCTAAAGAAGTGCTACAGGTATTAGGATCTCCCTTGCAGAATAAATATTCCGAAGGATATCCGGGGAAGCGCTACTATCCGGGGAATGCAATTTACGACGACATTGAGCGGCTGGCGCAGGATCGCGCGAGGCAAGTGTTCGGGCTGAAAGCGGAGGAGTGGGGAGTGAACGTGCAGGTGTTTTCGGGTTCGCCTGCGAATATCGCCGTGTATGTGGGACTCGTCCCGCCCGGAGAAACCATCATGGGCATGGGGTTGTCGTTCGGGGGACATTTGTCGCATGGACACCCTGTTTCGCTTTCGGGCAGATTATGGCGCGCGGTGCATTACGGCGTCAATCCGGAAACCGGTCTCATTAACTATGATGCCGTGCGCGAGCTGGCGCTGAAAGAAAAACCGAAAGTGCTGGTGTCGGGATTTACCGCGTATCCGCGGCAAGTGGATTTTAAACGTATGGGGGAAATTGCGCGCGAGGTTGGCGCGTATCACTTGTGCGACATCTCGCACATTTCAGGGCTTGTCGCCGCGGGGCTTCATCCCTCGCCGTTTCCTTACGCGGATGTGGTAATGTCTACGACGCATAAAACACTCCGAGGGCCGCGCGGTGCCGTTATTTTTTCCCGTTGCTCCGCTGAACCGGAAAAAAACCTTTCCGCGAAGATTGATAAGGCCGTGTTTCCGGGCTTGCAGGGCGGTCCGCACAACAACGTCACCGCCGCCAAAGCCGTCGCGTTTTTTGAGGCGCTTCAGCCGTCGTTTAAAACATATCAAAAGCAGATTGTGAAGAATGCGAAGGCGCTGGCTGCTGAGTTCATCGCACGCGGCTTTCCGTTGCTCTCCGGCGGCACCGACACGCATTTGATGCTTTTGGATATGCGGCGGTTTAACATTGACGGCAAAATGGCGGAGGAGCGGTTGGAATTAGCGGGCATCGTTGCAAACCGCAACAGTTTGCCGGGAGATGAAAAGCCATTGAAGCCGTCGGGCGTCCGCGTCGGCACTCCGCCGGTTACAACCCGCGGAATGAAGGAAAAAGAAATGAAGCGCATTGCCGAGTTTTTTGAACGGCTTTTTGTCCGCGGAGAGGATCCCGCCTCTGTGAAAAAAGACGTTGAAAAACTTTGTAAGAAGTTTCCGCTGCCGTACAGATAGCCTCTATTTATGACTGTCATTCCCGCGAAAGCGGGAATCCAGTATATAGAGAAGTTTCTAGATTCCCGCATTCGCGGGAATGACACAACCACTAGTGGCTAGCGGCTATTTTTCGTGCTATGCTATTCGCATGTTAATTGACGGCAGAACAATCGCGGCGGAGGTCGTCGCGGAGCTGAAAGCAAAAAAACGGGACTTTGCCGGCAAAAAAATGCTTGGTATTTTGGTGGGCGATAATGCGGCGTCGTTAAGTTTTTTGCGCCAGAAGCAGCAAACCGCAAGCGAGCTTGGCGTTCAGTTTGAGGTTGTGCAAATTGCGGCGCCGATTACGGAAGCCGAACTCATCACGCGCATAAAAAAGCTGACCGCTGACGCCGCGGTCACAGGCGCTATTGTTCAGCTCCCGATCGCGGGCGAGAGTATTGACACGCCGCGTGTGTTGGATGCTGTGCCGTATGAAAAAGACGTTGATTGCCTGGGGGATCGGCGTTCGCGGGAGTATTATGCAAATCCGCTTACCGCAGCTATTGCCCCGCCGGCGGTGGGAACGGTAAAAACTATTCTGCGGCGTCTCGGCATCACTGATGTCAAAGGGAAAAGTGTTGTTGTTTATGGCTATGGGCGATTGGTGGGAAAACCAGTCGCGGCGTGGGGCGTGGCCTCCGGTGCGATAGTCACCATACTTCGCCGCAACTCAACACGGGAAGAAATTGCATCAGCGCTGGGAAATTCAGATATCATTGTTACGGGCGTTGGCCAGAAAAATCTTATCAGTGTCGCCGATGTTCGTCCGGGCACCATCGTTGTTGACTTCGGTTATCCGGCGGACATTGACGCAGTGGCTGCGCACGGCAGGGGCATTCTCGTGACGCCAACTCCCGGCGGCACGGGCCCCGTGCTTGTCGCGGAACTTTTTCGGAACCTGTATGCGATTTGACATGCACTGAAAAAACGTGTATCATGATAATACGTTTCCGGCATTTTTATTGTTATACTTAATATAGTGTTCGCGAATATCGCAAATCACGGATAAAAATATCGCGAATGGGAATCTTGTTAGTTTATTAGTTCTAGTGTCTATATTCGCGTTATTTTTAGAGCATTATTCGCGTTATTCGTGATTACTCTATGGACAAAGGATTTGAAATAACTTGGGGCAGTCTATGGCGCGTTTTTCTCATGCTCTTCTTCGCGTGGGTATTGTTTTTGGCGCGCGATGTCTTTCTCTCTGTTGTGATGGCAGTCGTCATTTCATCGGCGCTTGATCCGACGGTGAGTTTTTTGGAGCGTAAACGGATTCCGCGCGTCATCGGCACAATCGCGATTTTCCTTCTCGCGGTGCTGGTCGTCGCGCTTATTGTCTATACCGTTGTGCCGCTCGCCATTTTCGAAATCAATCAGCTGCTGAGCAAGTTAAGCACGGCATCGGGAACGGTGTTTGACATTCTGCAGTCTTCGCAAGCCATCGAATCCATCAACAAGAGTTTGAATGGATTGAGTAACGCGCTCATTTCGGGGAGCACCTCGCTCGTTGATATCAGCGCGGGATTTGTGGGTGGCGCGTTCCTCGCGCTTTCGGTATTCGTGCTTTCGTTCTATCTGACTATCGGGAGGGACGGCGTGGAAAAGTTTTTGCTCGCTATTATGCCGCAGACGTATGAAGCACAGGCGCTCACCATTTATTCAACGGTGCGGCGCAAAATCGGGCATTGGCTTGAGGGTCAAGTGTTTTTGAGTTTGGGCATGGGGCTTATGGTGTTTTTGGGATTGTGGATTTTGGGCGTGAAGTACAGCTTGACGCTCGGAATTCTCGCGGGGCTTTTGGAGCTCGTGCCGTTTGTCGGGCCGATTTTTGCGGGAAGCATCGCGGTGCTCGTTGCGTTGGGGGAGTCCGCGACGCTGGGCTTGTCGGTGCTGGTGCTTTTCATTGTGTTACAGCAAATTGAGGGACACATTTTGGTTCCGCTCGTCACACGGTTTACTACAAATTTAAACCCCGCGGTGGTGCTTATTTCGCTTCTGGTGGGCGGCGAGACATTGGGATTTGTGGGATTAGTTCTTGCGGTCCCGGTTGCCGTGTTTATGCAGGAAATCATCGAGAACTGGACGCAGTACAAAGCCCGCCGCCGAGTAACTGCATAATGAAAATCCTAAATCCCAAGCACTAAATCCTAAACAATTTTAAATGATCAAAAACGTAAATCCAAAAAACGGTTTTACATTTTGAACATTTGGATTTAGATATTGTTTAGAAATTAGATATTAGGATTTTGGATTTGTTTTTGTATGTCAAAAACTATCTTTATCTCCACTTCCATTCCGTATGTGAACGCCGCTCCGCACATCGGCCATGCGTTGGAGTTTGTGCAGGCGGATGCGATTGCGCGGTTCCATCGTCTGCGCGGCGATGCGGTATTTTTTTTGACCGGCACGGACGATAACGCGCTGAAAAACGTGACGGCAGCCGAGGAGGCGAAGGTGTCGGTCGAAGAATGGGTGAACGCGCACGCAGAGCGTTTTGCGGAGTTGGGAAAGCGCCTCAATATTTCAAATGATGACTTCATCCGCACGGCGTTTGACGAGCGGCACGTTTCTGGCGCGCAGAAACTTTGGGGTTCGTGCCGCGCTGACGACATTTACAAGAAAAGCTATAAGGGTTTCTACTGCTTGGGCTGTGAAGAGTTTAAGCAGCCGGCAGAACTTAAAAACGGTGAGTGCGCGGAGCATCCCGGAAAAAAGTTGCAGCTCATTGAGGAGGAGAATTATTTCTTCCGGCTCTCGAGGTACGAGAAAACATTGGAAGAGCTCATTGTTTCCGATAAGTTACGCATTGTCCCCGAATCGCGTAAAAACGAAACGCTCGCGTTCATCCGCGGGGGACTCATGGATTTTAGCATTTCCCGTTCGCGGGAGCGCGCGAAGGACTGGGGTATTCCGGTGCCGGGCGACGATAGTCAGATGATGTACGTGTGGTTTGACGCGCTGTCCAATTACATCAACGCGCTGGGATACGCGAAAGAGAGCGGGAATTTTGAGCGGTATTGGAGAAATGGCGATGAGCGTTTGCACGTCATCGGTAAAGGCATCAATCGTTTCCATACCATCTACTGGCCGGCGATGCTGTTGTCGGCGCAGGTCGCCTTGCCGACGACCGTGTTCATCCACGGCTACGTGACGGTGAATGGCGAGAAGATGTCAAAAACCACCGGCAATGTCATTGATCCCGAGATCTTTATAAAAACATACGGCACCGACGCCGTGCGTTACTACCTACTTCGAGAAGTTCCGCCGTTTGAGGACGGAGATTTTTCCGATGAAAAGTTTCGCGTGGCGTATAACGCCGGTTTGGCGAACGGGCTCGGCAATTTTGCCGCGCGCGTGCTGACCCTTGGGGCAAAGATGGGAGATCTTTCCCATCGCCTCACAAACGGTGACATTGAAGATGGCGTGAAAGAGGCTGTCGCCGCCGCGCGCGTGGCAGCGAATGATTACACAACGCGCTTCCGGTTCAGCGACGCCATGAACGCCATTTGGAATCTCATCGCGTTCGGCGATAAATATGTGAACGACCATAAGCCGTGGGAGAAAAAAGATGATGTGAAAACAATCGTCAATGCCATCACGATTTTAGACAATGTCGCGGCATTACTTCAGCCTTTCTTGCCAGAAACAGCAAAGCGCGTCACGGCGTGCATCGCGTGGTCTCCCGATGGAAGCGCGCATATCACGCGCGGAGAAGCGCTTTTCCCTCGCAAGTAATTTTGCTATAAGTCCAATTGGACCAATAAGTCTTATAAGACCTATGACGAATCTTTTTGACGCGCATACGCATATTCAGTTTCCCGCGTACGACGCCGACCGCGATGAGGTTATTAAACGAGCGCGCGATGCGGGCGTGAAAATGATCGCCTCCGGTACGCAGTTTTCCACCTCGCTCGCTGCTGTTGCACTCGCGGAACAATATCCGGAAGACGTTTGGGCGACTGCCGGATTTCATCCGAATCATGCTTTGCCCGCCGTAGGTCGCCTGGGGCGACCGAAGGAGGGCGGAAATCACTGGTATCACGATAAGAGCGAACAGCACGAAACCGTGCCGGAAGTTTTTGATATTGGAAAATTTCGCGCGCTCGGCCGTAACAAGAAAGTCGTTGCGATCGGGGAGTGCGGGCTGGATTACTTCAGGCTTCAAGAAAGCAATAAAACAATAAAGCAAGGAAGCATAAAAGCAAAGCAAAAGGAAACATTCGTCGCGCAAATTGAACTGGCAAAAGAGTTGCGGAAGCCGCTCGTCATTCACGCTCGCCCCTCAAAAGGAACAGATGACGCCTACAAAGATGTCCTCGACATTCTTCGGACATCTGACTTCCGTCACCCAACCATTTTTCATTTCTACGCCGGATCCCTCGCAATGACAAAAAAACTTGTGGACGCGGGATGCTATTTCACATTCGGTGGTGTGACTACTTTTAGCGACGACTACAATGAAAGCATAAGGTATATTCCGCTTGACCGGTTGATGCTTGAAACCGACGCGCCATACGTTGCGCCGATCCCATACCGCGGCAAGCGTAACGAACCCGCATATGTTGTGGAAGTTGCGAAACGCGTCGCGCTTTTGAAGGGTGTGTCATATGAGGAAATCGTGAAACAAACAACACGGAACGTCTTGACTGTCTTCAAAATTGCGGTATAATAGCGAGAGCATCTTTTGGAGGAGTTACTCATGCGTCACAAAGTGAATTGGGGCGCATGGGTCGGAAGATTCGTGTGCGCCCTTATCCGTGCCACACGTTGCGGCGCGGTTTCGTGGGATGCCAATCGTCGCAACACAAGGTATAGCTGTACGTTGGAGTTTGAGGGTGAGGTTTTCTTGATTGCGGTCACGCAACGGGAATCTTACGCCATCGGGCTCCGTGTTTCTTACGTCGTGTTTCGGGATAACCGTTGGATGCAGTGCGAAGTGTTTTTCTTGGGGGACGCCGGCGGCAGGTTCCCTCTGGAGAAACTCTGTGCCACGATTCGGAAACAGTTTGCCGCAAAGAATGGAGAAGAGCGATGACGCGCGATGACCTGTGGAAGCTCGTTTCGTGGAGCCCGCCGGCGAGCGTGGACGATCGCCGGATTATCTGGGAGGCACCGATCAATGTGTACGTGGCGGACTGGCGTAACTTCGACCTCGCGAATGTCGAGAAGCCCCTCGGGAACCACTACCACAAGAACGGCAGTCCGTGCGACGTGGCCGGCTTGGGGGAGTGCTCGGTGAGCGAGGTGTTCTGGATCGTGAAGGGACAGGTGAAGAAGCTCGTGCTGCAGGATGTGCGGACCAACGAACTCCAGGGCATGACGTCGTTCTTCAGCGAGAGGGCGGGGCGCGTGACAGACCTCGTCGCCGGCACACTCATCTACATCCCGGCCTTCGTCGCGCACGCGTTCCTCATGGCTCCGGGTACGGTGATGGGTGGCGTGGGAACAACGACGTTCGACAAGGAGGATCTCCATATGTGGCCGCTCATCGGCCCGCCGCAGATGCCCGCGATCAAGGGCTGATGCGGCAC
>JAUSGH010000016.1 GCA_030649055.1 bacterium
TCGTCGGTGGTTATGACTGCGATTTTGACGGGGGAGTGTTCACTGTTGATAAGCGCGTCAACGCTTACCATCCGATTATTTTTTTCTTGATCAAGCGTAATGCCGAGACCGCCAAGCCCTTCGCAGATTCTATTCCGAATGATGAATGACCGTTCGCCGATGGTGGCAGTAAATACCAAGAGGTCAAGCCCGCCCATCACGGCAACGTAAGCGCCGATATATTTTCTGACCGAATACATAAACGCGTCAATGGCGAGTTTTGCTTTTTGATCGCCGGATTTTTCCAGTTCAAGCAGTTCCCGCATATCCGGTGTTTTGCCGCTTAGCCCCAGCAGGCCGCATTGCGTATTAAAATAAGTTTCGAGCTCCGCCGGGTTCATGCCGGATTTTTGGAGAAGGTAAATCACCGCACCGGCATCAATGTTTCCGATGCGCGTGCTCATGGTAAGTCCTTCAAGCGGCGTAAAGCCCATCGAGGTGTCAAAACTTCGGCCATCTTTCACTGCGTGGATGCTCGCGCCTGAACCGAGGTGACAGATGATGACGCGGGAGGGAAGTGTCCCCAGCATCGCTTGAGCTTTTGTGATCACTGATTGCGCCGAAATGCCGTGATAGCCGAAGCGGTACACGCCGTACTTCGCGGCCATATCCTCGGGAAGATTATATAAACGCGCTTGAAGAGGGAGCGTCGCGTGAAACGCGCTGTCCGAAATTCCGGCAATGGACGCTCCGGGCAATGCGCGTTGCAGCTGCTCAATCTCCGCTATCGCCGGCCCAAGGTGCAGCGGCGCCCGTTCGCGCGCGTTGCGAAGATTCGCGAGGTACGTGTCGTCAATAATGCTATTTGTCAGAAAATAATTTCCCGGAGCGACAATGCGTACGCCGGCAGCTGCGATTTCATTCTTGTCGGCGATAACGTGCATCGTGAGCGCGGTTGCTAAAAGATATGCAAGCGCAGCGTCGTAATCCGCCTGACTTACAAGTGCTTTTTGGGATTGCTCGCCGATGTTTGTCGTCGCGACAAACGCACCGTCTTCCTTTTCGATATGCATCGTGAAAATTGCCGCGCCATTTGAATAGACGGCGTACTTTTTTGACGCGCTTCCCGTATTTATGATTAAGATTTTTTGTTCCATACCCAGTTTTCTACCTCATCTAAGTCAACACCGTGCGTTTTAATGTAGGCGGCGTGCTCCTCAAGTTTTTTGTCGTATACGTGATGGAGCGTCTCGGCTTTGTTCGTTTCAATCACGCCCGCGTTTGCCATACGCGCGAACACTTCTTTTGCCAGATGCCAGCGGCTGGTGCGGTTCCGCACGTGCATATCAAACGGTGTCGTGGTTGAACCGTTTTCGATATAACCCTTGACCATAAACCGATGATCGCCGCCTTTATCAAATAGAAATTGTTTGATGGTTTCCGGATAGCCGTGGAAGTTAAAAATCACCGGCTTATCTTTTGTAAAGTATTTTTCAAACTCCAGCCGCACGCGGCATGTTTCGCCGCCGATGCCGAGTGCTGAAAGTTCCAGAATGTTCACGAATCGGATTTTTATTTCCGGAGCTTCGCGTTTTATGATATCAATCGCCGCGAGGCACTCTTTGGTCAGGTAATCGCCGCAGGCGGCGAGTACGATGTCCGGCTCCGCGTCTGAGGCAAAATCCCACGTCATCAGGCCTTGTTTCAGTTCTTCCTGGGCTTGTGCCGGTGTCAGCCATCGCGGCTCCAGCGTTTTCCCGGCGATAATGAGGTTTACTTCATTTCGCGACTCAAAACAATGTTTCAGCACCGCAAGCGTGGTGTTGCCGTCCGGAGGGAAATACGCATGCGCGAGGCAGCCCGGCTTCAGCAGCACATTGCTCACAAACCCGGGGTTCTGGTGCGAGAAGCCGTTATGTTCTTGCCGCCAGCCGGAAGAAGTGAGGATGAAGTTCAGCGAGGCAACCTGTCCGCGCCACGGAATCTCCCGCGCGACTTTCAAAAACTTCAGGTACTGATCTACCATGCTGGAAATAATTTGGATGAAGGCCTCGTATGAAGCGAAGACCGCGTGCCGTCCGGTTAAAATGTAGCCCTGCATCAGGCCTTGCAACGAGTGTTCGCTAAGCATCTCCATTACCCGTCCGGATGGCTTCAAGTCCTCGTCCCATGCTTTTGTCGGCCCCACAAATGCGCGCGCGGTGGTCTTGAACACCTCGTCAAGTTTGTTGGAGTAGGTTTCGTCGGGAGAGAGCATGCGGAAATTTTCCGGATTGAGCTTGAACACCTCATTCAAATACAATCCCGCGCGACGCATGCTGCTGGAGCCAACGGTACCCGGTTTCGTCGCGTCTTCGGCAAATGTATCAGCCGGAGGCAGAATTAAATCTTTCAGTATTTTGCCGCCGAAGGCGTGGGGGTTGTTTCCCATGCAGAGCGACGGCTCGGGAACGAGCTGTTTGATTTCTTCAATGAACCCTTTTTCTTTGTCAAAAAGTTCGGCGAAGTTGTATGAGCGGAGCCATTTCTCCACCGCGTGCAATTCTTCCTTTTCGGTTTTGGTATTCGGCGCGACGATTTGGTGCGCAAGACAGTTGCCCTCAATTTTTTTGCCGCGGAGTTTTTTTATTCCGGTCCAGCCCTTCGGGGTTTCAAGAATGATCATCGGGAAACGCGGAGCGACAACGCCGGCGCCCTCACGTGCTTGCTTCTGGATATTTTTTATGGACTGGTAGCACTGCTCCATCACCGCGGCCATTTTTTCGTAAATCTTGTCGCCGGTGCCGCTGACGAAGTGCGGTTCGTAACCATAGCCGGAAAACAGATTCTTCAGATCTTTTCTGCCCATCCTGCCGAAAATCGTGGGACCGGAGATTTTATAGCCGTTCAAATGCAGAATAGGCAGCACCGCGCCGCATGTCTTCGGGTCAATAAATTTGTTGAGGTGCCACGCGGTGGCGGTGGGTCCTGTTTCTGCTTCGCCGTCACCGACAAGGCAGGCGACAAAAAGATCCGGATTATCCAGCACTGCTCCGTATGAAGTGGAGAGGGAATACCCCAGCTCGCCGCCTTCCAAGATCACGCCCGGCGTCCCCGGGTTGGAGTGGCTGGGGAATCCGTACGGCCAGCTGAAGTTTTTAATGACGTATCCCGCGCCGCGCTCATCTTGTGTCGCTTCGGGATAATACTTGCCCAACGTGCCTTCTATAAATAGGTTGGCCTGGAGGGCGGGGAAGCCGTGTCCCGGCCCCAGCACGAACATCATTTTTGCGCCGTGTTTCTTAATCAGCGCGTTCAAATTGGCGTAGACAAAGTTAATGCCCGGGCATGTCCCCCAATGTCCGAGGAGCCGGGACTTAATGTCGTCAAAACTCAACTTCCGTTCAAGTAAAAAATTATCCAGTAAATAGAGCTGCGCCGCGGTCAGATAATTCGCCGCCCGCACATACGCTTTAATCGGGGCAATTTCGCTGTTAGACATATGGTTACATTATAACCGATTGCGGGCGAAGTTGCTCGGATGCGCCTTGGTTAGCCGCCACTTCCTAAATATGATAAATGATGCTATCATGGTCACATATATGAATTTCGCGCTAACGAACAAAAAATTCGGGAAAATCGTGTTCATATTGACCGCGATTTCTTTTTCGTGGCTCGCGATGTTTGGTTTGCTTCATCATATGAGTGAAATGAGAATGGACAGCGCGATGGGCGGCAGTTGCCTATTTAACGGCCAAATTGAGGTGTGCGCCATGAATTTTTCAGAGCACATCGCCCTCTGGCAGGGGATGCTGGTGAGTTCGCCCCAAGATGTCGGACTGTTCGGGTTGCTTATATTGGCGGCCGTATTAGCCGCGGTAATCGTCTTCCGGGAAAAATCATTTGTTGAATTCTCCGAACGTGCCGCTTTGCGCCGGAGGCTCTACGCGAAACAGCATCCCCAAACCGGTCTTTTTAATTTACTGACAGAAGTGTTTGCTCGGGGTATTTTAAACCCCAAAATCTACGCGCCGGCAACGATATAGTCCTTGCGGGTTTGCCAAGTTCGGTTGTCTTTTGGCAAATAACCCCGCGGGGCTTTTTGTTTTGCGTCTTTATTAAGTAGCTTCTCGCAACAGCATGAATAAAAACATTGTTATCATCACGCTCGTCGTCGTCGGTTTTGTCGGTCTTGTGCTGTGGAGTAGTCCGGCCCAGCAATCCGTCGGATCAAGTACCGGCGCGGAAAGCGCGCTTGCCGCCGTTGAATTGTTGTATGACTTCGGCACAATTTCGATGAAGGATGGCAACGTCACAAAAGACTTTACGGTTACTAACCCCGGGGATTCGGACATCCTTGTCTCGTCTTTGGTAACTTCGTGCATGTGTACTAAGGCATCTATCGTTCGGGCGGACGGTTCGATTAAGGGTCCTTTCGGCATGCCGGGTATGGGCTTTGTTCCGCCGGCAAATGAAACAATCAAAGCCGGAGACAGCCGCGTCATTCGGGTGGTTTATGATCCGAACGCGCATGGGCCTGCCGGCGTCGGACCGATTGACCGGCTCGTCACACTTACCGATAAATCCGGCGGCGCGCTCCAGTTGGAAATAAAGGCGATGGTCACGCCATAACGGCTATGAGAAAAACCATAACAACTTTAGTCGTCATAGCCGTTGCGATTATTGGGATAGTTGTCTTAAAAAACAGCCCGGGGACTTCCTCGCTCATCTGGAGCGTAAGCAACAAGGGCGTGTGGCTACTTCCGCTGGTGTTGGTTTCCGCGCTCCTTGACAGCGTACATCCGTGCTCATTCTCAATTCTCCTCATCACGATCGCGTTCCTGTTCGGCATGCAACTGACGAGAAAGAAAATTCTAGAAATCGGCGGAACGTACATCGCCGGAATTTTTTCAGCGTATCTCCTGATCGGACTTGGAATTCTTAAAGTCCTGCACCTCTTCAACACGCCGCATTTTATGGGCAAACTCGGGGCAACGCTGCTCATCGCATTCGGAGTGATTAATATCTTGAATGAGTTCTTTCCGAAGTTTCCGATTAAGCTGAGAATTCCGTCGGTTTCCCACACGGCAATGGGACGACTGATGGAGCGGGCATCGTTTCCCGCCGCTTTTGGGTTAGGACTGCTTGTCGGCATATGCCAATTCCCATGCATGGGCGGGCCGTACCTCATGGTCATCGGCTTGCTCCGCGATCAGGTGACGTACTTCCGCGGCTTCGGTTACCTTGTGCTTTACAACGTGATTCTTATCGTGCCGCTTGCGGCGGTGCTGTGGGTGGCGGCGGATAAAACAATTGTGGATAAAGTGCAGGAATGGAAAAAATCAAACATGAAAGGGGTAAAGTTCTGGGCTGGACTTGCCATGATTATTATTGGCATATTAGTTCTCTTCATCTAACAAATTCATGAATGCAAAACTACCGACAATTGACGAGTTTCTGGTCAAGATAGAATCGCTGAAAGAAAAGGCGGGGGTTGATCTCTCAACCTCCGAAGATTTGAGTTTGGCCGTGATGAACCTGATTAGCCTGGAAGAACACTTCTTCTTTACCGGCGTAAAAACAAAAAAAGATGAATATTTTGACGCCTCGCAGGAAATCCGGAATCTCCGGAAGGAGCTGTTGGTAAAACTGATGCCGAATCACGAGGGAGAAACGTGGTGCATATCGAAGCATCTGCTCTCCGCCACCATGCGGCTCGTTGAGGTGGGAAATAAACTCCAGTCCGAGAATAAAAAAGACGAGGCGAAAAAAATGTTTGAGAAAGCGTACAAAGTATATTCAATTTTTTGGGCGCTCAAACTTAAATTGGTAGACGGCAAGGAGGTGAAGGAAACGGCAGGGAAGAGCGCAAATCTGGAGGACTTGGTAAACAAACTCGCGGACTGTTGCAAAGAGTAACGTCAAAATTATGGAAGATAAAAATAATATGACAGAAAAAACTTTCGGAGCGGCAGCGGAAAATAAATATTTGGTTCCGGCAAGCATTGTCGTAGCGGCAATTATTCTTGCCGGTGCGTGGATATATACCGTCGGCGTAAAAGCCGGGGCGCAGCAAAAAGCGGATATCGCATCCGGCGAGGAACAATCACCGGTGTCGGAATTGGAGGAAAAAGTTCTTCCGTCCGAAGGGGTTGAATTGCCGGTCGTGTGGGGCGAACTCGGGGCGAAGCTCGTCGACGCAGGAGTGATCGACGCGGATAAATTCAAGGCAATTTATGAACAGCGGGGAGCGTTTACAAAAGCGAATGAAGACCTGCTGCTCGGAAAGAATAATGGGTGGTTGGTTATGAACAGCGACAATGCCGGGTACCTGTTGAATTTACTTTGGGCGCTCGGTCTTGGAAGCAAAAATTCCGTTCTTGACACTGGCGAGATGATGAATCCCGCTTACGGCGGAGCCGGAAATTTTGCCTCCACTGGCGGCTGGACTATTGCCGAAGGTGACGCGATGGATCACTACAGCCGTCACGAGTTCTTTGCGCTTACGACGTCGCAACAGGCGCTTGTCGAAAAAGTATCAAAAGGAATCTACCGGCCATGCTGTGGAAACTCAACGCATTTTCCGGATTGCAATCACGGAATGGCAATGCTGGGACTCTTGGAGCTGATGGCATCGCAGGGCGTGAGTGAAGGGGATATGTGGAAGACCGCGTTGGCGGTAAATTCCTATTGGTTCCCGAACAACTACCTCACCATCGCGGCGTACATGGAAGGCAACGGTGTTGATTGGAAGGATGTCAGCCCGCGGGAGATGTTGGGGGCGAAGTACTCAAGTTCGCGTGGGTATGCCGACATTGCTTCGCAAGTGGCTGAGCCGCAGCAACGGAGCGTGGGAGGCAGCGGATGCGGAATTGATGCCGGTTCGCAGCCGGCGGCTCCGCAACGACAGCAACAACAGCCGGGTTGCGGAATATAGCGACAAGAGTCAAAATGAGATAACAATTAACGGCTTCCATATATATGAGTCCGGATAAAATTATTGTCGCTATCGCGAGTATATTGGGTGTGGGGTTTACCTACTGGTTTTTCCTAGGAAAAAAAGAAAAAGAAGTTCAGGTTTCCGATGCGGTGGACATCATCGTTGATGGCGGATACACTCCCGAAGCTATTTCAATAGCAAAGGGAAAAACAACGAAATTGAATTTCATCCGCAGAGATCCCACGGCGTGCCTTGAGGAAGTCGTGCTCGGGGATTTTAAGATCCGCAGGCAACTTCCTCTGAATCAAAAAGTAACGATTGAGCTTACACCTCAGCGGAGCGGAGAATTCACGTATTCCTGCGGCATGGGTATGTACCACGGAAAGATAATCGTGACCGAATAACATTATGTCGCAAACTAAAAAAACCTTTTCAATTAAGGGCATGCATTGCGCGTCGTGCGTGCTGGTGCTGGAGCGGTCGTTAAAGCAAGTGGAGGGGGTCATGCAGGCTACGGTTAACCTCGCGACCGAGAAGGCGACGGTCACATACGATCCGGAAAAAGTGACCGACAAAAAACTTTCTTCGGCGGTTTCCAATGTCGGCTACCAGGCCCTCATCACCGAAGAGATAAAAACAGAGGACGACGAGCAGAAAGAAAAACAGCAGGAACTCCGCAGTCTGCGGTTGAGGGTTGTGGTGAGTCTTGCGTTGGGCGGCCTTATTCTGTGGGGCGGGTTTCCGGGCCTCATGAAAACCGCGCCGATGATCTTGCAAAGTTTTTGGGTACAGCTATTGCTGGCCACCCCTGTCCAATTTTGGGCTGGTTTCAGTTTTTACCGCGCGACCATTTCGGCGCTGAAGCACCGGACGGCGAATATGGACACGCTGGTTGCCATCGGCACAACGGTCGCGTACGCATATTCCGCTGTCGTCACTGTGTTGCCGCAGTTGGTGAAAAGCGTCGGCATCGAACCCATGCCGTATTTTGACACTGGCGCGATCATTATCGGTCTCATTTTGCTTGGCCGTTATTTTGAGGCAAAAGCAAAAGCGGGAACATCCGAAGCCATTAAAAAACTGATTGGGCTTCAGGCGAAAACCGCGCGGGTGTTGCGTGACGGCAAGGAAATAGACATACCGATAAGCGAGGTGATGATCGGAGACATAATCCGGGTCCGGCCGGGGGAAAAAATTCCCGTTGACGGCGTTATTACCGATGGGGAATCATCTATTGACGAGTCCATGATTACCGGCGAGAGCATGCCCGCCGATAAGGCGAAGGGCGATTCGGTAGTTGGCGCGACCATGAACAAAACGGGCACGTTTATGTTCAAAGCCACGAAGGTCGGGTCGGACACAATGCTCGCCCGGATTATTAAATTAGTGCAGGAAGCGCAGGGAAGCAAAGCGCCGATTCAGCGGCTCGCGGATCTCGTGTCTTCATATTTTGTTCCGGTTGTGATCATGCTCGCTATTCTCACGTTCGCCGTCTGGTATATATTCGGTCCCGCTCCTACATTATTGTTCGCATTGCTTAACATGGTCGCCGTGCTTATCATCGCCTGTCCTTGCGCGATGGGACTCGCAACTCCAACGGCTATCATGGTGGGTACCGGCAAGGGAGCGGAGCACGGTATTCTTATCAAAGACGCGGAGAGTCTTGAGATAGCGCATAAGGTAAAAATAATTATTTTTGATAAGACCGGAACGTTGACGGAAGGGGAGCCGAAGGTCACCGACGTCATCGCGTACGGAGGATTTACGGAGCAGGATATTTTGCGTTATGAGGCAAGCCTTGAAGTTGGCTCCGCTCATCCGTTGGCGAAGGCGATTATTGAGGAAACCGAATTGCGTAAGGCAATGCCATTGGAGCCGATTGAAAAATTCCGGTCCATTGTCGGCCACGGCATCAGCGCGCTGATTCAGGGTAAATCTGTCTTTGCCGGAAAAGAAAAGTTGATGACCGATAATGGCGTGGACATTGCGTTGGCGAAGGGCGATATGAGCCGTCTGACCGGCGAAGGAAAAACATTGAGCTTGCTCGCCATTGACGGCAAGCTTGCCGGTATTGTCGCGGCCGCCGATAAAGTAAAATCTACGGCAAAAATGGCGGTGGAAAATCTGAAAAAAATCGGCATAGAATCCATCATGATCACCGGTGATAACGAGCGTACCGCCAATGCGATTGCCAAACAGGTGGGGATAACGCGCGTGTTGGCGGAAGTGTTGCCGGAGGAGAAAGAAGCCGAAGTGAGAAAGATACAGGCCGAAGGGAAAGTCGTGGCGATGGTGGGGGACGGCATCAACGACGCGCCGGCATTGGCCGCGGCGGATATCGGCATCGCGATGGGCAGCGGCACGGATGTTGCCATAGAAGCGGCGGACATCACCCTCATCAATAAAGATTTGCGCTCCGTTGTTTCGGCAATCGTGCTTTCAAAGAAAACAATGCGAACAATCAAGCAAAATCTTTTTTGGGCATTCGGTTACAATGTTGTGTTGATTCCTGTGGCGATGGGCGCGCTGTATCCATTTTTCCATTTGTTGTTAAATCCGATCTTCGCGTCAATCGCTATGGCGACAAGTTCAATTTCGGTTGTATCAAACTCCCTGCTCCTGAAACGCAAATCAATCGTATAGTATGAAGAAAAACTATACATTCCACGTGCTTGGTATGCATTGCAACGCGTGCGTGGTGCTGACCGAAAGCGAGCTTGGTGAGGTTTCGGAAGTATCAAGCGTCAAGGCATCGCTTGAACATTTGAGCGTTGAGGTGACCGGCGACTTCGGGGACAAAACCGCCGAACACGTCGCGCGTGATTTGAGCGGGGTTTTGAAGCCCCATGGCTACACGCTTTCACTTCTGCGGCAGCAGCATCACATTGCGTGGGGCGAGTTCCGCGTTGCGTTGCCGATCGCCGGAGCATTCATCGCGTTGTTTATTATTTTACAAAAACTAGGCATCGTGAATTTGATTACATCGTCGGAAGTCGGCTACGGCACGGCGTTTCTCGTCGGCCTCATCGCCTCGGTCTCCACATGCATGGCGGTGGTCGGCGGACTCGTGCTTTCCATGTCTGCGAACTTCGCGAAGGAAGGGGATAAAATCCGGCCGCAAATATTATTTCACGCCGGGCGGTTGGTGTCGTTTCTTGTTTTAGGCGGCCTCATCGGCGCGCTTGGGTCGGCGTTCCAGTTGGGCGCGACGGGTACGTTCGTTTTGAGTTTTATTGTTGCCATCGTCCTGCTGCTGCTCGGTATCAATCTCTTAGATATTTTTCCGTGGGCAAAAAAGCTTCAGCCGACCATGCCTGCCTTTATCGGTAAGCGCGTGCATGGGTTGAAGAACGTGAACCACACGCTGACGCCGCTTTTGGTCGGGGTTGCCACGTTCTTCTTGCCGTGCGGATTCACCCAATCCATGCAAATTTACGCGCTGACCACGGGAAATTTTTTAACCGGCGCGCTCGTCATGTTCACGTTCGCGCTCGGCACGCTTCCGGTGCTGGCACTTTTAAGCTTCAGCTCGCTCGGCATTCATAAAAAAGCGCAATCGGGGATATTCTTTAAGACGGCCGGGCTCGTGGTAATATTTTTTGGACTTTTTAATCTTATTAACAGTTTGGTCGGAGTGGGAATCATCCCACCGATTTTTAGCTTTTAGAAAAACTTTCTCATATGTCAACGGACAACAGAAATATCGCCCTATCAATCGTCGTCGCCGCGGTTTTCATCGCGGGAGCGATTATGTTCGCCGGAAGCGGTTCGAATGCAAATATCGCCGGCGCACCGCCCGCAAACAACGTGAGCGTCGTCGACGGCAAGCAATTCATCACCATCAACGCCAAAGGCGGCTATTACCCGCGAGTGACTGTCGCGAAAGCCGGATTGCCGACGGTGTTGAAAATGAATACGCGGGGAACATTTGACTGTTCTGCCGCATTGGCTATTCCGAGCTTGGGTTATCGCAACATGCTTCCCCCGTCAGGAGAAATGCTTATTGACATACCTCCGCAAAAATCCGGTACTGTCATGCGCGGTCTATGCGCAATGGGGATGTATAGTTTTACCGTTAACTTCAACTGATGTTGAGGTGCTGATTGTATTACGCCATTCAATTTTGCATTTTTATGCAACATTGCGTAAGCTTTCTAGTAAACGGAGGGGTCGCATAGTGGCCTAGTGCGCCACCTTGGAAAGGTGGTATACCGCAAGGTATCGCGGGTTCGACTCCCGCCCCCTCCGCAGTGAGCATAGCGAACAAGGTGGGGGTGGGAGTCGAACGGGAAAGGGGTCGGGGAAACGGGAGTTTCCCCGTGGCGGAAACATTAAAACCGCTGGGTTTTAAAGAGCGCGCAAGCGCGACGTGAGATTCTCCCGCCCCCTCCGCGCTGCGAAAAAGTCTTTACCGACACTTACTACGACACCGCCAACTATAAGTTGACGACAAAAGACATCTGGCTCCGCGAGCGCGATGGCAAATGGGAGCTGAAGATGGGGCTAAACGAAAACGGGAAACGGATTGCGGATCAGTACGACGAGATTGAGAACGAAGCCGATATTCGGAGCGCATTAAAACTTCCCGCGAGCGGGGAATTGCGCGGTGTGCTTGCGGCAAACGGATACGAGGCATTTTGCGTATGTAAAACCACGCGTAGAAAATATCGCAAGAACGATTTTATTATTGACTTGGACGCGGTTGATTATTCGGACTTTTCCTACAGCTTGGGAGAAATAGAGTTGCTCGTGAATGAAAAATTTGAAATTGGCGGTGCGATAGCGAAAATTTTGGAATTTGCAAAGGCATATAACCTCACCATCGCGCCCGTGCGCGGGAAGGGTGTTGAATATTTGAAACGCAAGAAGCCCGAGCACTACCGCGCGCTCATCGCCGCGGGAGTCGTGGAGGAGACGCCGTAGTTTTTTTCCTACTTCGTACTTCTTACGTCTTATTTCTTGTACTCCCTATTGCAGAAATAATCGGAATGGGCTACCATATTATCTAGTTGAGTAGCCCCTTTTTGATGGAGGTACCCATGAATACGCGCCGGTTCGTCTGCGCGCTCATCCTGAACGTCTTCGTGCTTGCAGGCGCGATGTTTCCCGAGGACAAAAAGCCCGCGCCACCGCCCACGAATCCCGGGTGGCATGAGCTGCTCTTCTACCGTGGTACGGGAAGTTCGTCGACGAAGCAGGAGGAGATGGGAAAGATTGAAATGGAGATGAACGGCGCACTCGCACAAATTCCTGGCATCGAGTGCATCAAGGTGAACCCGGTGTTTGGCAAGAGCAACAAGGACTTGCGGCTTGTGGTGCGGTACAAGGTTGGGGAGAACAAGGATCGTAAGCCGCCGAAGATCAAACTCTTTGACTTGCTGGACATTTCTGCGACTCGTCCGCGCGAGGAAGACAGCAAGCGGCGAGAGGAGTTCTACGAGGACGAAAAGAACCGCGGAATGAACCTGCTCTCTGATGCCGACTATTATTATGATGGTCGGCACCTCACCATCCTTATCTACGACCCCGCGCCGTAGAAACGCAATTTGAGAAGACGCGACCCCGCCAATCTTACAGGAAGGCGGGGTTTCTATTTGTGTTTTTTGTATTTTCTGGTATCATATATGCGAACCTTGAAAACTTCATAAACTCTTTTGTAAGGGAGTCATCCCGTGGACAAGCGCTCGATTCGTCGGCGCGAGTTCACCGGGATTCGTCGGTGGCTTGCGCAAAGGTTTGCATGTCTGAATGATGTGCAGGGGTATGTGCCACACGTGGACCCGAAGCGCACGGATTGCCTGTATTTGCCGCGCGAGTTTTCGGCGGCGGAAACATGGAGCCGTGAAACGCTGGAGGTTGCGGCATTCACATTGCTCTGCGTTATCATCAGTTCTTTGGCCATCGCGTGGCGATGGGGAATCGGTGGCATTGCGGTTGCGGTGAGCGTCGCCGGAGGTCTCTTCTACATCACGACGATCTGCGTCCGGCTCTACCTCACGTTTGTTTCATTGTTTCGCGGGAAACCGGAGACAGGTGACGCGTGCGAAGAAGAAAAGCCCGGCGATGTTCCGGTGTACAGCATTCTGGTGCCGCTCTATCACGAAGAACGGGTGATTCCGGGATTGCTCAAAGCGCTCACCGCGCTGGATTGGCCAAGGGAGTTGCTGGAAATCCTGCTCGTGGTGGATAGCGATGACGAGCTGACGATCGCTGTGCTCAAGCGGATGAAGCTACCGAAACACATTCGCGTCATCGCGGTGAGGCCCGACCCGTACCTGCGTTCCAAGCCACGCGTGTTGAACGCCGCGCTCTGCCTTGCAAAAGGGGAGTTTGTCGTCGTTTACGACGCGGAAGACCGTCCGGAGCGTGACCAGCTCAAAAAGGCATGGCGTATGTTCCGGCGGTATCCGAACATCGCATGCCTTCAGGCGCGGCTTGATTACTACAACGAATCGCAAAACGTGCTCACGCGGTGGTTTGTGGCGGAATACGCGGCATGGTTCGGATACACTTTGCCCGCACTCAGCGCCCTGAAACTGCCGGTGCCGCTAGGCGGAACATCTAATCATTTCCGCGCGGCGACGCTCAAAACCATCGGCGGATGGGATCCGTATAATGTAACCGAGGACTGCGACATGGGCATGCGCATCTATCGCCTGAAAGGCCGATGCGCAACGCTCATGCTTAACTCCACGACTTACGAAGAAGCAAGCGCGGACATTCGGAACTGGATTTGTCAGCGAAGACGTTGGATCAAAGGATTCTTCCAGACGTTCATTGTGCATGTCCGACATCCCGTACAGGCCATACGGAACTTCGGCGTGCGGGGATTCGCCGCGTTCACCTTTTGCACGTTCGGTGGGTCGGTCGTGCATCTCGTGAACATCGTGTTCTGGTCGCTGTTTGTCGTGTGGCTGTGCGGGGGAAACGCGCTCATCGCGCCGTTTTTCCCGCCCTTCGTGCGTGGCATGCACCTCTTCGCGTTCATCTTCGGCAACGTCTCGCTCGTCCTCTTGCACGTGCTCGTGGCACTCAAGGAGCGACGCTACATAACGGCGCTTGTTTCCGTCTTCATGCCGCTCTACTGGGGGCTGATGGCGGTTGCGGTCGTGCAAGGGTTCTACCAGTTGCTCACGAAGCCGCATCACTGGGACAAGACCCACCATTGGGGAGAGTTTCTTAACGACAGCGAATAACGGGTACGCACTGCGTGTGTGCCCGTTATTGATTTTTAACGCCCGGCTCTTGCGTTTTTTTGCGCGGCGGACTAGAGTAAAAAACAGTGTTTAGTTGTCTTCTTTTGTGAAGAGGAGGTTTGTGATGATGAAGGCAAAGAAGCCGGGATACCGTCGGATGGACATTGGTCCCAGTGCGGAAGATCGCGCCATGCTGACCAACGTCTTCGGAGACGTATTGGAGAAGAGGGAGTTGTGTGACGCCTACTTCCTCTTGTGGGATGCGAGGAGCGTCACCCCGTTCCATCACCACGGCAACTCGGAGGGGCTGATTCAGGTGGTCTCCGGGACGCTCTTCGAAGAGCGCTACAGCATGAAGACGAAGGAGCTGTTCGGACAGCGCGCCGTGGGAAGCGCCGGCAAGACCTTCCTGGAGCTCCCGCAGTTCATCCAGCGCATGGGGAACATGGGGGACGAGAAGGCGCTGTCGCTGCATGTTTTCCTCAAAGGTCCGATGAAGATGGAGGAGTTTGACCCCAAACTCTTCCTGCAGGCGCCGCCGCTTCCGTGGATGTAGTGGTGAAGTCGGAGGTGACCGATGAGAAAGAAGGAGCGCAGGTAGAGCAGAACGCGCAGACGACGGTTACCTTCGGTGACCGTCGTTTTGCTTTTTATACGCCCGCGTGTGATACTATCATCGTGAAACAGCGTTATTGGTTGATTTTGATACTTGTAGCCGCCGCCTTCTTACGGCTCTATAACCTCGGAAGCGGTGACCCCGTAAACGACGAGGTATTTTCGGCGTTTCGGGGCATAGCAATGATGGACTTTGATGAAGCGGAATTTCAAACAACGCCGCTGGAGTGGTTTGACGCGAAAGATCCCGCGAACGGTCGCTGGTGGATGAATCTTTCTTTCCACGACCATCCGCCGCTCGTGTTTGCGGTTCAGCATGTGTTCATGCGCGTGTTCGGTGAAAATAATTTCGCGTTTCGTCTCCCGTCCGCGCTTCTTGGTATTGCCTCCGTTTATCTGCTTTATGCCGTAGGCGTGCTGCTCTTTGCGCCGAATGTCGGCGTGATAGCTGCAGCGCTCATGGCGGTGACGCTCAATCATGTCTACGTCTCGCGCGTCGGGTTGCAGGAATCGTATGTGATTTTCTTTATACTTCTTACTTCATACTTTTTTATTCGCGCGTTGAAGAACGGCCGAGACTTCATGTGGGCCGGTGTCGCCTTCGGTTTAGGGCTGCTCGCAAAATATACCGTCGCCGTCATTGCGCCGATACTGGTGACCTACGCGGCTCTCTTTCGGCGTGACGTGTTCCGGAATAAATTTTTCTGGCTTGGCGGCCTCGCCGCGCTTGCCATCTTCAGTCCGGTGATTCTTTACAACATTGGCCTATATCAAGCGACCGGACATTTCGATTTTCAACTTTCATATATAGTCGGCCAGGATCCGGAGGTTTGGAGTGTCGCGCCGGGTAAAAACATCGGCACGCTCGGCGATCGCATTGCGAATTTCATCCCGCGCCTCATCGCGACAAACTCATGGCTGTTTCTCGCGCTCTTTGGTATTGCGGTAGTAGTATTCTTTACAAGAGCCGCGCTTTCTTATGCTAATGTTCTCAAGAACATTAGCATAAGAACATCCGAGTGGTTCCTCATTATTGCGCTTTTTTGGACTACGCTGCTTATCCTGAAAATCGGGCCATCGTACCGGTTTTTGACGATGCTCACGCCGTGGATGGCACTTGTCGTCGCCGTGATGTTTGTTGCCGTCTATGCTCGCGCGCAAGGCGCATCGTTTGGCGCCGCTATGTTTGTCGTATGCTCCATTATCCTCGCGTGGGAAACTGCCTACGCGGTAAATAACGAACTCGCCAATTATCCGCATGGTTCAACACCGCTTTTTGCCTCTAAAGTCCGTTACGAAAATTATAATTGGGGCTATAACGAGCTGGGGGATTACTTTGCAAACGAATTTGCGGGAAAAGCACCTGCGATTACCTTTGACGTGCGCTACCGTTTTCTTGAAAGATTGCGCGATGAGGCGCTCGCGAAAGCAAATGCCGAGGGAGCGCTGCTCTACCCCGCGTTTGTCGTCGCTGAAGGCAATTTTGACCACGGCGCGAAATTGTGGGTGCTTGACCGGCTGAACATTTACCACGCGTGGCCGATTATTTCCGGTGATACGTATCGCCAATATCTGAAAGACCATGGCGTGGATTATTTTGCCCGCGTCGGATTCAAAAATTATTATTTCATCATGCCGACAAACTCTGTTCTTCCGGCCGACCTTCGTCCGTTGACCGAAGGTACGGAAGAGGTGAATATAAAGAATAAGCGCGGCGATGTGGCGTTTAAGGTTTACGTCGGCGCCCTGTAGAATCAATCCTTACTAACAGGTATTCCTTCGACAAGCTCAGGAAATAATAGTCCCTGAGTTTATCGAAGGGCAACAATATGATACCGCGTCTTTCCATAATAATTCCAACTTATAATGAACGCGAAAATATCCCAACGTTGTTGCGGAAGATTTTTGACGTTTTGAAAGACGCGAGTATTGATGGCGAGGTGATTGTGGTTGATGATAATTCTCCCGACGGCACAGGTGTGTTGCTTGACGACCTTGCAAAAGATTATTCCCTGAGCTTGTCGAAGGGCCACCAATCACTTCGAGTGCTGCATCGTGCGGGTAAATTAGGACTTTCTTCTGCGGCACTTGAAGGGTTCGCGGCTGCGAAGGGCGATATTCTTGCCGTGATGGACGCGGACTTCAGCCATCCGCCGGAAAAACTGCCGGAGATGTTCCGGTTGGTTGAGAGTGGAGCCGCCGACATGGTCATCGGCAGCCGGTACATTCCGGGCGGAAAAATCATCGGCTGGGGCTGGTATCGCAAACTGCTTTCATGGGGCGCGACGCTCCTTTCGCGGCCATTCACGCGCGTGAAGGATACGATGACCGGATATTTTATGGTGAAGCGAACGTGCATCGCGGACGATATGGCGAACGGCGTGTTTAATCCGCGCGGCTTCAAAATTCTTTTGGAAATTCTCGTGAAGGGAAAATGCAAGAACGTGCGTGAAGTGCCGATAGTGTTCGTCAACCGCACCGCTGGCAAAAGCAAAAACGGCCCGCGCGAAATTTTCGCGTATTTGAAGAATCTGTGGGGCTACTTGCGTCAGTGAATAATGAAAAGTGAATAGTGAAAAATGATGGGTTGTCATCGCGACCTCGACGAAATGCCGAGAGTAATCTTGCGCTACCTTACTCTACTATTACGCGGTCGCGTAATAGTAGAGTAACGCCATTCTCTACAGTCGCGGAGTTGAATGATATTTTTTATGCACTAGACGGCCACTTACCAGTTGTTACCATAAACAGCAGTAGTTCGTTTGCTCTTCGGAGCAGAAAGGAGGCTCGTATGAGCCGGAGAAAGAATCGCGGGGACGCTACTCCTGTGCCGCTCCTGTTTGGGATGCTCATCGTGGGTGCGGTAGTCGCCGTTGTCGGAATCGTGTACTTCGCATGGCAGGATCGTGCGAAGATCAACGCGCAGCCGGCAGTCACGACTCCGGCGCCGACGCAATCCGACACGCAACCGGAGGCGACGAAGCCGAAGGAAGATCCGAAGCCGAAGGAGAAGCCGAAAGGCGATACGGCGGAGCTTCCGCCTGACGGCGCTCCGTCAAACCCGCTCTTTCTCGCATGGCGTGAACTCGAGAATGGCATGTCGAGCGGCGATGCGGAAGCCGTCGTCAAGAAGTATGGCGATTACGCCAACCTTGGCGATCCGTTCATCAGCCACGCTAAGGCCGGTGACACGTACATCTGGAAGTGGGAGTCGCGGAACAAGGAGTGGCGGACGCGCCTCCAATACAGCATCATGCGCTCCGGGACCACGCTTGGCATCTTCTATACCCAAGAGCACGTCGACTACACGAAGACCATGGCGAAGTAGGGCGACGCCATCGCGAATCATCATGCAGCGGCCGAGAAGGTTCCATCCTTCTCGGCCGCATATCATTTTTATCATTGACCGCGCGGTTGAATTTTTATACGATAGCAGTAGTTACGCGTTTTCATATCTCCCATTTTGTGGAGGTGTTCCATGGTACAGCAGTCATTGCTCGTGGATGGATTCTTTGTCGGCATGATAGCGCTCGGGGGACTTACTGTCTTTTCTGCGCTCCTCTACGTTCTCTGGCGGTTCACTAGCGTGTCGATTGTGGCTGCCGCGAAGCGCCTACGCGGGCGGTTTGGAGGATGCGCCGCATCGGTCGGCGCGATAATTGCCTTCGTCGTTGGCACGACAGCGGTCGTCTTCTTTTTCCCATTCGTGTTGATACTTCGGGCGATGAAGTACATGGAAACAACTAATGGTAACGTGTGGGCGTTCCGCGTCCTTTTTGGAGGTGGAGTCGCCCTCGCCGCTATCGGCGCCGCGCTCACGTTTTCCGCCATTCGTCACTAGGCCCTTTGCCGCCCACACCCTTCGGGGTCGTGGGCGGCTTGACATATGAGATGTATTACGATAGAATGAAAAGCAATCTGGGCATGTGCTTGGATTGGATCGTACCTTGAAAGGAGAGTTCCATGGGGCAGAAATACGATTGGCCGAAAGAGATTCCGGACGAGGCAATCAAGGAGGCCTTTGCGGGCTCCAACTTGGTGAGTTTCTCGGCGAGGCCCAACAACTGCATCGAGTACCGGTCCATCGCTTTCGGCGATCTCGGCTGGTGGCTGCCGCTGATGCGCGTGTTGCCGCTCATCGGTATCACGCCGCAGATGTTGAGGCCCGTGTTCAGCCCGCGGGAAAAGCGTGTTCAGTGCGAGAGCTGCGGGAACGGCTACAAGATCGTGAAAGTCGAGCTGCTGGAGATCATCGAGACCTATGAGCAGCTCGGCGGCTTCCCGATCGCTGACAAGCCCTTCCGGGAGCTGGCGCGGATTTTCGGGAAGTCGGTGGAGGTGTTGCGAGAGGACGGTGGCACAGGTGAACACTACTATCTGTTCACTGTGCACCCCTCAGGAGAGATCGTTAAAGTTGCGAAGGCATAGCCCTTCATATGGGCTAAGCTACTGGCGGCTTGCGTTTCACGCAAGCCGCTTCCTTTTTGAAAGAGCGAGAATTTACCGCCAAAGACAGCTAAGCTCTAATCATTTTACATACGCTTGACTTTTTCCGGCGCGGTTGGTATAATATCGCTTAGTAGTAGGTAAACAGAGGTAGGTAATAGAAGAAGGAGGCGTAGCAATGCGAGCGATAGAACAGTTTCGTAGCCTCGCGGCAGAGGATCGGTTCAAGGGTTGGCCGCTCGTGGGCGAACCGGAACCGGGACCCAAGATCCCGTTCTTCGGAGGAACGCTCAACTACAAGCTCCGGACGGGGAATGGTGTCGAGGACTTCACCTCGATCATCCGGCACTTCGGATGGGCGGTCTGCTTTGGGATCGTCAATCCGCGGGAGACGTGGCCGGATAACACGTATCCGGAAATCGATCATGGTCCGCACGTCGTAACACTCTGCCAATGGAAGCCCGGCGTGAATCAGGCGAGCTGGGAGCTCCCGCCAGGCGGAATTGGCAAGATCGATCCGAACGCAACGCTTGAGGAGATCACCGAAAAGACCAAACAGGCCTATCTCAAGGAAACGGGTCTGGGCGGCGGGAACTTCAAGCACATCGGCCACGTCATGATCGAGACGGGCAAGTACCGTGGCGCGGGACCGAACGACCACGGACTGCGCGCGCACCTCTTCCTCGCGACAGGTTTGGGGCGCGTGCAGGATGCCCGGAAGCCCAACCCGAACGAGATCATGGAAACGCTCATGGTTCCGCTCGATGAGTTCCCGGAAGTCCTGGCGTCCGGCCTCTTCGTGGAGGAGAGCGCTGTCGTCTGTGCCTACAAGGCACTTGTCGAAGTTGGTCTCCTCCGTTGGTCGAAGTAACGGTCGAGAAGAAGCAAAGTTGAGGCACGGAGCGCTTGCGTTCTGTGCCTCTTCCATTTTCTGCGCGGCGTTTGATCCCGTTAGAAGCAGGCCGCCCCAAGGAGGACAGAGCCACTCGCTAAAGGGCGAGGGCGGCTTCTAACGGGATTGACTTTTTTCTTTTGTCTCTATAAGCTATTATCTATAAGAGTTGAGCCCGTAGTTATTAGAAATTAGGTATTAGGATTTAGGATTTTTTCCCGTATGGGTGGTGTACCAACAAAAAAACGAACACACGGCAAGACGCGACGCGTACGATCGCATCAGGCATTGAAAAAGACGAATCTTTCCGTTTGCGGAAGTTGCAAAGGGCCGATTTTTGGCCATCGCGCGTGCCCACAATGCCGGACGTACGGCACGGGGACAGAAGTAGGAAATAAGAAGTAGGACATAAGAGGGCATCAACCTCCCTGGGCGTTCTTACTTCATACTTCTTAAATCTTACGTCTTTAATAAACTATGGCTACCCGTCAACTCGGTCGCTCCGTTGTTCTCCAATCGCTCTACGAGTGGGAGTTCTACAATCGCGCGCACGACTTGACGCAAATCGTTGAGCGCAACATGAAGGAGTTCGCGCCCGGAATGGATGAACCGGAGTTTGTTTGGAAAATCGTGAAAGGCGTCATTGAGCATCAGGGAGCGATTGACGCCATTATTGAAAAAGCCGCGCCGGAGTGGCCATTGGCGCAAATTGCCATCATTGACCGCAATGCCTTGCGCATCGGGCTTTTTGAGCTGCTCTACGCCAACCACGATGAAGTGCCGCCGAAGGTGGCGATTAACGAAGCGATTGAAATTGCAAAAAATTACGGCGGTCCCAACTCCGGAAAGTTTATCAACGGGGTTTTAGGCACCGTGTATAAACAGTTGCCGAGCCATGACGAAGAAGAAGCAAAAGCGCGCGCGAAGCGGGAAGAACGGAAAAAGACAAAAGAAAAAAGCAAAGAAGATTAGCGCGGTTGTCATTCCGGGCTTGACCCGGAATCTAGCTCGCGAGTTCTGGATTCCCGCATATGCCGGGAATGACAAACGGATTGTTGATGGATAACTCTGGCCTCCAAAAAAATATTGATTACGTCTTCAAAAAGCCGGCATTCCTTGCCGAGGCTTTGACGCACCGCTCGTATTTAAATGAACATCCCGGGGAAATAACCTCGCACAATGAGCGGTTGGAGTTTTTAGGAGATGCGGTGCTGGAGCTAGGCATTACGGAAGAATTGTACGGGCGGTTTCCACAGTACGAAGAGGGAACGCTCACCAGTTTGCGCGCCGCGCTCGTGAACTATCAGATGCTTGCAGTCATAGCGCGGTCGCTGGACGTTGAGCGATATTTGCGTCTTTCACGTGGCGAGGCAAAAGACACCGGCCGCGCGCGCGAGGTGATTTTGGCGAACGCGATGGAGTCCATCATCGGCGCCATTTATTGTGATGGGGGATATGCATCCGCGAAAGCATTCATTGTTCGCGCCGTTGCGCCGCGTCTCACGGAGGTGCTGGAAAAAAGTTTATATAAAGATCCGAAAAGTTCTCTGCAGGAAAAAATCCAAGCCGAACGGAAGCTCACCCCGACATACCGCGTGCTGGAAGAAAAAGGTCCGGACCACGACCGTGTCTTCGTGGTTGGCGTGTATTTTGGCAGTGAGCTGATCGCCAAAGGTTCGGGGCAGTCCAAGCAAGACGGCGAAGTGGAAGCGGCGCGCAATGCGCTGGAGCTTATCTCGAAGTAGCCGCCGAGAAACCTTTTGTTTTAAAGCAAAAGACCTCATCCCGTATTACGAGATGAGGCCTCACGTCTTTGTTGGTCGTTGTGACCGCCTCCGGTAGCGGATGACTTCGCGTACGAAGATGCCAAGCGCGATGCCGAGAGACATCGCGCCGATGTCTCCGAAACGCGAAACGATGCTGCAACCCATGAGGTACCAACCTGCCTCGGGATTGTAGAGAAACTCCCGGTCGAGCGTCATGTAGAGTGCCGATACGCCGATGAATGCGAAAAGCGCCAGGAACGCGTTGCGGTTGCGGAGTGTCGCGCCGAGCATGACGCCGATGAATCCGAACACAAGCGCCGTGGTGATCGCGCCCATCAGCTCCTCGCTCCGGAGCTCAAAGTTGGGATGCAGGCGCTTCAAGTGAACGGGGTCTGCGTATATCCCGTAGAAAATCGTCAGTACGATGGATGCGGTTGTGACGAAGAGCGGTAAGAATTTTTCGTGCCGGCCTTCGCGTCGCTCGCGCAGTGAATGATGCTTGCGTCGTTCACACATGCGTAGCAACACTGCGACTCTTCGTTCCAACGGTTGGCTATGCGCGAGGTGTGATACGCGCCATTCGCGTTCGGCGCGCAGTGGACGCCCTTTTGGCCATTTGCGCATCAGGAGTAACGATAGCGCGAGCATGGGAATCCACAGCATGACGCTCGTGTCCGCCGCACGGAGGAATTGATACCACGTGGGCGTGAATGAACTCGCGGGAACGGCAACGGCAAGCGCCGCCGCGAATGCCGCAATCGTTAGCAGGGCCAGCTGCCCGAGCTGGAAGTAAATCCAGCGGAACCGTTTCCCACCCATGG
>JAUSGH010000017.1 GCA_030649055.1 bacterium
GAATCAATAACATGGCAAAAGAAAAAACGCAGTTAAAAGAAAACAAAATGGAGAAGATCACCTCCCTCGCGAAGAGGCGGGGTTTTATCTTTCCCGGATCGGAAATTTATGGTGGCCTTCAGAACTCATGGGACTACGGTCCGCTGGGTGTGGAGTTGAAGAATAATATCAAGCAGGAGTGGTGGCGCAGGTTTGTGCAACAGCGCACGGATATGGTGGGAATCGACGCTGCGCTTTTGATGAATCCGAAAGTATGGGAGGCCTCGGGGCACCTTGCCAACTTCACCGACCCGCTCGTGGAGTGCAAAAAATGCCATGAACGGTATCGCGCGGACGTGCTCGCCGAAGCTTCAGCGAAGGTGAGTCAGTTGCCCCCGGATACAACAAAGTGCCCGAACTGCGGGGGCGAGCTTACGGCTGCGCGCCAGTTCAACATGATGTTAAAGACATTTCTTGGGCCGGCGGAGGACAGCGCGCATGTGGCGTATTTCCGTCCCGAGACCGCGCAGGGGATGTTTGTGAATTTTCAACTTACCGCGAATACGACGCGTAAGCGGTTGCCGTTCGGCATTGCGCAAATGGGCAAAGCGTTCCGCAACGAAATTACTCCCGGCAATTTCATTTTCCGTACGCGGGAGTTTGAGCAGATGGAAATTGAGTATTTTATTAAGCCGCCAAAAACCGACGTGGAATGGACTGCGCATGTTGAAACATGGCTAGAAGAAATGAAAAAGTGGTGCGCGCATTTGGGAATTGCCGAAAATAAACTGCACTTCGCGGAAATTCCGGATGGCGAGCGAGCGCATTACTCCAAGCGCACGGTGGACATTGAATACGAATACCCGTTTGGCCGTAAAGAACTGTATGGCTTGGCGTACCGCGGCGATTTTGATTTGAAGAATCACGCGGAGAAAAGCGGTGAGGACTTGCGTTACAGCGATCCGGAAACCGGCGAAAAATACTTACCGCACGTTATTGAACCCACGTGGGGGGTGGACCGATCGGTGCTGGTCGCGATGCTTGAGGCATACCATGAGGAGGATGCGCCGACGGCTCAAGAAGGAGAGAGTGAGACGCGAGTTGTCATGCGATTTCCGAAATGGCTCGCGCCGTATAAAGTGGCGGTGTTGCCCCTTTCCAAAAAAGAAGAGCTTTCGGGTGTTGCGGGCGAAGTGTATGACATGCTTCGGGCAAGTTTCGTTACCGACTACGACGAGTCCCAAAGTATCGGCAAGCGCTACCGCCGGCAGGATGAAATTGGTACGCCGTATTGCGTAACGGTGGATTTTGATACGCTGAATGATAAGGCGGTGACGGTGCGGGACAGGGACACGATGCTACAAGAAAGAATCGCCATTGATAAACTCGGCGCGTATCTTAAAGAGAAACTTGGCGTATAGCGCAGATGGCTAATTACTAATTTCTAATATCTAATTTCTAATTGCGGTATCGCTTCGACGGGCTCAGCGAGTAAAAAATATTTTATTTCCTGAGCGAAGCGGAGCGGAGTCGAAGGAATACAATAATTAGGCATTAGATATTGGGAATTAGAAATTAAAAAGTAGCGAATTGCTCATAATTATGAAAACCGCAAAAACAAAGACATATTCCCGAACTGTATTGGATAACGGTCTCCGCATCATTACCGTTCCCCAAAAGGGCGCCTTAGCCGTGACAGTGCTGGTGCTTGTGGAGGCAGGGTCAAAGTACGAGACCAAGGATATCAACGGGCTTTCGCACTTCTTGGAGCATATGTGTTTTAAGGGCACCAAAAAGCGGCCGACGGCGATGGATATCGCGGGAGAGCTTGACGGCATCGGTGCCGAATATAATGCCTTTACCTCGCAGGAATGGACCGGTTATTACGCTAAAGTGCAGGCGCACGAACTGGATACCGCGCTGGATATTATTTCGGATATGTATCTGAATCCGATTTTTGACCCGAAAGAAATCGAAAAAGAAAAAGGCGTGGTGATTGAGGAACTCAATATGTATGAAGATATGCCGCAGAGGCGTGTGCAGGAACTTTTTACACAGCTGATGTATGGCGATCAGCCGGCGGGGTGGGATGTGGGTGGCAACAAAGAAGTGATCCGGGAGATGACACGCGAGCATTTTTTAAATTATCGCGGCAAGCATTATTTAGCGGACGCGACTTCTGTTATTGTTGCCGGAGCGTTTAACGAGAAGGAGATTATGAAGAAAATCGAGCATGCCTTTCGCGAAATGCCCGTCGGGAAAAAAGAGGGTAAGCTTGTGGTAAAAGAAGCGCAAAAGAAACCGGCGACATTCGTGAAGTTTAAAGAATCCGACCAGTCCCACCTTGTCATCGGCGTGAGGGCTTTCTCTATGTTTGATAAGCGGCGATATGCGCTGGACGTGCTTTCCGACATATTGGGCGGGGGAATGAGCTCGCGGTTGTTTCAACGTGTGCGCGAAGAACTTGGCGCCGCGTATTACGTGAAAGCCGGCGCGGATTTATTGACTGACCATGGGTACTTGGAAATTTCCGCCGGCGTTGAACACTCAAAACTTGAGATTGTCGTCACCGCGATTCTTAAAGAATTGAAAACGTTAGCAACCTTGCGGGTGACCGAAGCCGAGCTTGCGCGCGCGAAAGATCACCTTTCGGGAAGAACGGTGCTTGGGCTTGAAACGTCCGATGCCTTGGCGATGTATTACGGCGGGCAGGAGGTGGTGCGGGAACCGATTGAGACTCCGGAAGAAGCGCTGAAAAAAATGCACGCGGTGACGCCGGAGGATATATTAGGCGTTGCAAAAGACATTTTCAAGAATGAAGGGTTGAACCTTGCGTTGATCGGGCCGGTCAAAGACGGGAAGAAGCTGGAGGGGTTGTTGAAGATATAGATTCGCCCGATGTCGGATGTTCGGTGTTCGGCGCGGACGGAAAAGGGAACGGCTCAACGAGAGTGACTCGTTGAGCCGTTGCGGTTCCGGTGCGGTTTATTTGTCGGTGGTGATGGCGATCATGTTCCCATCGGGGAATGTGATGCGCGCATCCACGCGGATGTTCGCGGCCTCAATCTTTCCGACTTCCACATGTTCCAGGTAAGCCAAGAATCCATCGCGTTTGTCGGCGTCGATTGCGGCAACCTCTTCCGCGGTGAGCAGCCGGCAGACGATGAGCCGTTGCGGTGTTTTGATTGCCGCTGTTGCGAGGCAGAAGCTGATCTTGCCGGGCGGTGGAGAGCCGCCAGTGAAGGTGACGAAAAGGCCATTCTTGTTCCATGCCTCAATTTTTTCATTGAGGCGCTGCTTCATGGCGGTTTCCTTGTCGTCATCGCTCATCTCGTCAATGCCTTCCACATCCTCGCAGAGTTCCTCCGGGTCAATGACTTCGGTGCGCGATCTCATGACGATTCCCTTTCAAATGGGTTGCCGCGTGTTTCTTTTTATAGCGTATACCCTGGCGCCCGAAATTGTAAACAGCCCCCAGGAGAATCCCTGTGGGGCTGTTTGGCGCGCGTTGTTGTAGGTCTAGGCGCTCACCTTCGTGCAGAGGAACATGAGCGCGGCATTTCCACCGGCCTCCATAGAGAGCATGCAGTCCACGTGGTAGCCCTCCGCGTTCCACCGTTGCACCGTGGACTGAGTTTCGGCGGTCACGTGCGCGGAGCGCTCATCCCTCGTCATGCTACACCACAGGTGCTCTTCGTTCGTATCCGCGTCTCCGTCTGGGTTGGTCCAAGTGAACCGTTGTTCGACACCCTTGGCCGGCTCCGAGAGGAGCATCAGCGTATTCCCGTTCTCCAGAAGTCCACCGAGGGTTATGCGGAGCCCTGCGGTGTTGAACCTGGTGATCTCGCGTTGCAGCCACTCCGTCACGCGCGCGTTCCGTTGCGCTTCGGTGAGGTTTTCGGGACTCCCGAGCGCATCCAGTGCGGCGAGACTCACAAACTCCAGGGCCTGCTTCATCGTCAACTCCTTTTCAGTTGTCGATGCCTATGGAATGCCGGCGTCGCATGACGCTGGAACTGAAAAAACAATAGCATTGTAGAATGCGTTTTGCAAATGGAGATGCTTTGTCATTCCGGGCTTGACCCGGAATCCAGCTTATCGCCGACTCTGGATCCCCGCGTTCGCGGGGATGACATAAATGTAAGATTGCTTCTCCGCCTTAGGCGGATCGCAATGACGGACGGGCACTTACTCCTCCTTCGCTCCTTCCTCTTCCGCTTGCGCCACTTTTGGCTGGCCGTCGGCGGCTTTCGCGCGTTTCACGATTTCGTT
>JAUSGH010000018.1 GCA_030649055.1 bacterium
CCTGTGACGCCGGCTTTCACGAGCATCAACGGCTTATATGGCTCGGGATACATCACCACTTCTTCGGGTTCGTGCGGACGCGGACCAACGAGTGAGAGGTCGCCGAGCAGTACATTCACCAACTGCGGAAATTCGTCCAAACGGAATTTGCGAAGCACCTTCCCCATGCGCGTGAGGCGCGGATCGTTTTTGATTTTGAAAAATGGGCCGTCGCTCCGCTCGTTCAAATGCGCGAGCTCCCATTTTTTTGCGTGCGCGCCGCACACCATTGAACGAAATTTCCACACGTAGACAATTTTTCCTCCGGAAACGCGCGGCAAGCGCACCAACACCGGTCCGTGGCTTTCTAATTTAATAGCAAGAGCAATCAACGGCGCGAATGGAGCAATAAGTAAAAGTCCCACCGTGGCGCCCAACATATCAATGGCTCGTTTCGCAATTTTATTGCCCATACGATAAAGTATATAGTAATGCGTATCGCTTTAGTACACGATTATTTAAATCAGTGGGGTGGGGGAGAACGCGTACTTCAGGTACTCGGCGGAATGTTTCCCGAAGCCGATATATACACACTCCTCCATGACGCAAATGCAGTAGGGGGACGCTTTGCACGCCGTGCCGTGCATACCAGTTTTTTGGATACGCCGTTTATCCGCAAACACCACCGCTGGTTTATTCCGCTTATGCCGATTGCCGCTGAACTCATGACCATCAGCGGTTATGACCTCGTGATTTCGGACAGTTCCGGGTTCGCAAAAGGCGTCCACGTAGCCGGAAAAACGCCGCATATTTCCTATATCCACTCACCGCTCCGCTACGCGTGGGATAAAAATTATCTCGTGGAGGAGCTAAAGCATGTGAATCTTTTTTCATATTTCCCGTCATTCATACTGCGCGCCGCAACCGCGCCGATTGCGTGGTATCTCCGCCGGTGGGACAAACGCGCCGCAACAAAGCCACAACTCCTTCTTGCGAACTCCAACTATATTGCCGAGCAGATCAGCCGCCATTATGGCCGCGCCGCCACGACGCTTTATCCGCCCGTTGATACGTCTTTTTTTTCACACGATCCGCGCATCGCGCGCAAAAACTATTTTCTTGCCGTCAGCCGGTTTGTGAGCTACAAACGCCTTGACCTCTTGATTGATACATTCAACGTGTCGCATCTGCCACTGAAAATTGTCGGCGCGGGGCGCGATGAGGCGCGGCTCCGGGCGCGCGCCGCGTCACCGAACATTGAGTTTGTCGGCGCGGTATATGACGAAAAGCTGCGCGCGCTCTACAGGGAAGCAACCGCCTTTCTTTTTCCGCAAGTTGAGGACTTCGGCCTTGCGGCCGCCGAGGCAACCGCCTGCGGAACGCCGGTTATTGCCTATGCCGCGGGGGGCGCGCTTGAAATTGTCCGCGATGGCGAAAACGGGGTATTGTTCCGCGAGCAAACCCCGACAGCACTCGTGGAAGCCATCGCGCGGTGCCAAACAACAAGCTGGGACCACGCGGCCATCGCCATAAGCGCGGAACGATTTTCACAAGCAAACTTTGAAGCCGGCATTCGGGCTGCAATTGCACGGCTTCGTTAATCCTGTCATTCTCGGGCTCGACCCGAGAATCCAGCGTTGCGGGCTAGATTCCCGCTTTCGCGGGAATGACGCTTTGAACTGGCCATTGACGAATATCCTGCGTTTCCTATATACTTATCCGTAATGATTACCGACGACACAAAGGAAGTTACGATCGAGGAATCGGTCGCAAAACAGGAGATTGAAATCCTTTCCGCCGAAGATACGGCGAATTTACCGACGCTTGAAGAAATGATGAAAGCGGGGCTTGCCTATGGCCGCAAGCGCTCAAAGCTTAACCCGAAGATGAAGCCGTATTTATACGCCATGCGCGCCAACATGGCGGTATTTGACCTCCCGAAGACGCTCGCTGCGTTAAACGATGCCGTTGTCGCTATCAAAGCTGTTGTCGCCAAGGGCGGAAAAGTGCTTATGGTCGGCACGCAACCGGCAGCAAAGGCGGCCGTCCTGAAGTTTGCCGCGCAAACAAAGCACCTGACCGTCACCGAGCGCTGGCTCGGCGGAACACTGACAAATTTCAAGACTATTCTGAAGCGCATTGAGCATTTCAAAAAACTGAAAGAAGACCGCGACGCCGGTCGGTTGCAGAAGTATACCAAAAAGGAGCGGTTGGATATGGATAAAGAACTTGAGCGCGGCGACCGTCTTTTCGGTGGCATTTCAGAAATGACCACGCTCCCCGGTATTGTCGTCGTGATTGACGCCTTGGTACATGACACCGCGATCCGCGAAGCACTCCGCGTGAAGCTTCCGATTGTGGCCTTAATGACCAGCGACGCCAATCCGGACCAAGTAACCTACCCCATTCCGGGCAACAGCAATGCTATTCCCGCGATCACCTGGATTGTTGACCGCATCATCACCGCAGTCAAAGAAACGCCTCTGGCCGTGCCGGCACCGGTGGTAGTGAAGCCAGCACTGAAAACGAACTAGTATCAAGTATGGGGTATTGAGAAGAGAGTATAAGGCGGAGGAAGGTTTGCCCTATACACTATTCTTGATACTCAATACTCTATACTCTTTATGAATGCACTGGATATCCAAAAACTCCGTGAAGCCACCGATGCCGGCATCATGGACTGCAAGAGAGCGTTAACCGATTCCGAAGGTGACTATGAAAAAGCAAAGGCGCTTCTTTTTGAACGAGGCATCGTGAAGGCCGAAAAAAAAGCTGACCGCGCGACGGGCGCCGGCGTGCTTGAATCTTACATCCACGCAAACCGCGTGGGGGTACTCCTGGACATCCGCTCGGAAACCGATTTTGTGGCGCACTCGGACCCCTTTAAAGAACTCGCGCATAATTTGGCTATGCATATTTCCGCGATGAATCCGCAATCCGTTGATGAATTGAAAACCCAGCAGTATGTTAAGGACCCCGCCCTCACCGTTGACCAGGTGGTAAAAAGCGTCATCGCAAAAGTGGGGGAAAACATCCGCGTTGAACGGTTTTGCAGATACGAGCTTTAACACGCAAGTATTGAGTATATAGTATTAAGAAGCAGGTATTTGGGGCGACCTCGCGGAGCCCATACTTTCTTCTTTATACCTGATACACAATACTCCATTGTTATGTACGACTTCCTCACCAACATCACGCTCGTCGTAAGCTCCGGGGTGATTATCTATCTCCTCGCGCGTGCTTTGCCGCGCGTTCCCGATGTTGAGCTTTCGCCAAATGCAGAGCCCGGCGCGTTTGAGCGATTTATGCGACGCATTCCGCTTGCGAAAATCGACACGGCGCTCAGCGCCTTTTTTGAAAAATGGCTCCGCAAAATGCGCGTGATGGTACTAAAAACTGAGAATATTGTGAGTGCCGGCATCAAACGGATGCAGTCCAAAACCAGCGTTCCACCGCCGCCGGGATCGTTGTTTGAGAAGAAGGAAGACGATCCTTCTGATAAGCCGAAGATTTAGCGCCTCTCGAAGAAAGTTGCGCCCCCTTGAGTATTCAATGCAGGATACTGTATAGTGTTTTTATCATGGGCAGGTGGTAGAGCGGTCAATTACACCACGCTGTAGACGTGGCGCCTTTATGGCTACGGGGGTTCAAATCCCTCCCTGCCCACAGTGAAAGCGGGAGTCAGCGCCACCTTAGCTCAGCGGTAGAGCAACTCTTTTGTAAAGAGAAGGTCCCCGGTTCAAATCCGGGAGGTGGCTCATGGCAGAAGACAAACAATTTTACGTAGGTCAAAAGGCGTTTATTGATAAAGGAGGGAGGGTTTTAATGTTGCACGATCCGATTGAAGGATTGGATTTTCCCGGCGGTAAAGTTCAAGAAGGAGAAACGAACTTTGAGGAGGCATTAAAGCGTGAGGTGCGCGAAGAAACCGGGCTGGAAATCGAGGTTGGCGAGCCGTTCGCGGTTTGGGATAACGTGTTCCCTCCGCAGCATCGCAACGCGGGCAAACATGTTTTTCTCGTCGCGTTCCGCTGCTCGTATAAATCCGGCGAAGTACGACTGAGCGAAGAACATGACCGGTTCCGCTGGATTAATAAAACTAACTATAAAGAAGTTGATGATAGCACTAATTACTTCAAGGTGCTTGAAAAATACTTTAAAAATTACTAGTATATAGAGGTTCGCCGATGTAGCTCAGTGGTAGAGCAACTCCTTGGTGGGTCGCAAAATCCATTTTTCAAATGGGTTCGCATCCCCGCCCACCTCGACGGTAACGTCGGGGTGAATCCCGAATAACGGTTAAAGGCCTGCGTAGGCTAAGACCGTGGCCCCGCAAGGCGGGGCCCGAACGACTGACAAGGGGCTCCGATGTAATATCGGAACAAGATACAGTCTAGCCCTCCCTGTAACGCCAAGAAAGGGGAGGTGTAAGCGAAGGAGTAGGTCGCGAGTTCGATTCTCGCCATCGGCTCAGTAATACTCACGAGATTGCGGGTGTTGCAATTTTTATCACATAAGCGTACTATATTCACATGGCTTCCAAGTACGGTGAACACATCATTAAGATGAAATGCACGGTCTGCAACCGGATTAATTATTATACGCGGAAAAACAAGAAAAATACCGAGAAAAAGCTTGAGCTCAACAAGTACTGTAAGTGGTGCAAAAAGCATACGAAGCATAAAGAAACGAAGAAATAAGCAGCAAGAAACAATCCGCCACGAGGCGGATTGTTTCTTTTTTGTGTTAGTGTTTTTAGTTTATGCTATAATGTAAGCATACATCTCGGTTCATGAAAATTCCCGAACGCCACAAAGCAATAGCGCTTCGTCGCCAAGGTCATTCGCTTAAGGAGATCGCCGCGACTCTGAACGTCGCCAAGAGTAGCGTATCTCTGTGGGTGCGCGACGTTGCGCTTTCTTCCTCGGCTAAAAAAATATTACTTGCAAAAATTACGCTGGGACAGTTTGTCGCCGCTGAACGGAAAAAGGCTAAAACTCGCGCTATCGAAGACGGGTACCTGCGCCAAGCCCGCGAGGAGCTCAGCGCAACAACGCTAAGTCCCGTGTACAAAAAATTACTGTGCGCATTAATTTATTGGTGCGAGGGAACAAAAAGTCCGAAAACCGGTGTTACTTTTATCAACTCCGACCCTCATCTCATTAAACAGTTTCTCTCTTTGCTGCGCACATCGTTTGAAATTGACGAGAGGAAATTTCATCCATGTCTTCATCTTCACTCATATCATTCCAAGGAAAAACAACTTGATTTTTGGTCAGAAATCACTAATATAAACAGAAGTCAGTTTATCAAGCCTTACGTCAAGCCGAATACCGGAAAACGCATAAGGATTGGCTATCCTGGCTGTCTTTCGGTAAAGTATCACAGCAATGACCTGGCAAGGCGATTATTGGCTGTCGGTAAGGCATTTTTGAACAAGGGGGTATAGGCTTAATGGCAAACCGTCCGCCTCCAAAGCGGATTTTCCGGGTTCGAATCCTGGTGCCCCCGCAACCGAAAAGAAAGATCCCTTTGTGGGCTCTTTCTTTTCGGCTTACGATGGAGCAAAAGGATTCGAACCGCGGGCCGCAAGCTTCGAAGAGAAGCTGAAGGTCTCGAGTTGTAGCAACAACGAGAGGCGAATCCTGGTGCCCCCGCAGACAACATTTTTATCAAGCGGCTGCCTCAGCCGAGACGAGTCAGCAACCGAGATGCGTCAACGTGCAATACCGTGCATTATTGATGCTCAATCTAACGAATCCATTTTCGTAGAATGAAAACGCCCGAACTCCTGTTGGAGCTCGGGCGTTTCGTTTGCGTACGAACCGTTTATGTCTTCGGTGCCGAAATGGGGTCGTAAATCAGGCAATATGTACCAGGTGGCTCATCCACAACGAACCCCGGAACACGCTTGGCAATTTCTCGGAAAATATCCCTCACCATGACACGTTCGGAATAGTCGCTCCAGCCGAGACGGAGACTCAGCAACGCCATCCCTTCATTCAAGCCGTACAACCTTTGCACGTCGTCCCAGTCGCGGATGATCATAGCCACGGTCGCGCTGCGCAGTTCGCTCTTTTTCTCCTGCTCGCGAAGGTACGGGGCGCAGTAATTCTTACGGCACTCCCAGCAACGATTGAACAGCGCCTTGGCATAGCGCTTCGCCCCGGCATCAGCAAACCAACTGGCGAATCCATACGTCATGACGGTACCGAACGGCAGCACCGCAGAGACGAACCACCACGGATGAGCCGCGATGAACGCCGGCCAATTGATGCCGAACGTGCTCAATGCCAATGCGAGAAGCAGTGGGAAAATCAGCCACGCGACGGGAAACAGCATGTCCCTTTTTGTCTCGCACGTATACACATGCGCGTGACAGAGGCCGCGGAGATGAGCGGCCGGGTCGTTTTTCTTCCGATCCTTCCAGATCTCTTCCTCGCTCAACTCGCGCGCTTTCATCTTCGCGCAATACACGTTAAGTTCCTTCTGAATCTCGTCCGGACAGATCACGGTATCCATGTATCGTCCTCCGAAAGTAGTTGCGGCGCGAACTGCTTGTCATACTATCAGCAGAACGCGTATTCCGCAACCGTAAAACTCTCTTGAGCTTATACGAGATACCACATACCAAATACTTGATACTTTCCCCCCACCTATTGACTTTTACCGTCGGGCACGCTATACTGGTAGCATTGTAAGTTCGTAGCGTTCGCGTTCTCTCTCGGGCGAAAACCTTGAGGAAGAAAAGATAAGCGTAAAGAAAAAGGGTCGTCTTACAATAGAACTATTAGTAGTATCAAAAAAACAATCTGTAGTTATGGCAAAAAGATTATTTGTCGGAAGCTTGTCCTACAACACCACCCAGGACGCATTGCGTGATGCATTCGCCCAGGCGGGAACTGTTGAATCGGCAACGATCATCATGGATAAGATGACGGGCCGATCCAAGGGTTTTGCGTTCGTAGAAATGAGCTCCGATGAGGAGGCAACGAAGGCGGTCGAAATGCTCAACGGAAAAGAGCTCGATGGCCGCACCCTCGTGGTAAACGAGGCACGCCCGATGGAAGCGCGCGCTCCGCGCCGTGATGGGGGAGGTTTCTCCCGTGGCGGTGGTCGCGGCGGTTTCGGAGGTGGCTCCGGCGGTGGCGACCAGTGGTAAACTGGAAGCTACAAACAAAAAACAGCCCCGCGTTGCGGGACTGTTTTTTGTTTACTACTTTGCAAAAGGGTTTCTTGCCCCCATCACTTCAAAGTGCAAATGGCATCCCGTCGGGCCGTGGGTGTTACCGCTGTTACCGATATACGCAATAAGGTCGCCCTGCGCCACGTAGTCGCCAACCGAAACAGCATTTCGGTCATTATGCGCGTAACGGGTTTTTGTGCCGTTGGGATGCTCAATCATCACATAGCTGCCATATCCTTCATTCCATTCAATGCCTGTTACCGCAGTGACCAATCCTTCGGCCGCGGCATAAATCGGCGTGCCGCAGGCATTGGCGATATCCACGCCATTGTAATTATGCAGCTTGCCCCAATTCCAACCGGTCGTCGGAATGGCATAATATCCGCGAAGGTCGGGGAGTACGGCGGTCGCGGCAGAGGCAATTCCGGTCTGCGGCTTGGCATCCGGAATAATAAGATTGACACCCTGCCCGATGCCGCGCTGCACCACCCGTTTATTGTACTTCAGCATACGCGCCTCAGAAATGCCGTAGGTGCTCGCGATCGATTCCAGCGTCTCTCCCGCTTGAACCTGATGAATGACGCCCGAAACCGGCAAAATGGTGACTTCTTGTCCCACGCGAAGCGCCCCTCCTTTTATCCCTTTATTCGCCCAGTACACCGTATTGAGCGATATGCCGAAGTTCGCCGCGATACCGGAAAGCGTATCGCCTTTTTGCACTTTATACACCAGCGTACCGTCGCGACCGAGCAGCATCGCGCTTTCAGGATTCGCGTTATTTAACACCGCGGAATCGCCGACAATAATCGCGCCGATATCCTCGTCATCTTCGGCAACAATAGGCGCGCTATGCGGTGGCGCGGCGGCTTCAACGCTTGCCGCGGTGAATGCGTCAACCACGCTCGCCAGCTGACGTGCCGATGGGGCGCCGAAAGCGCTTTCCGCGTCCGGCGTCGCGCGCTGACCGCCGGCATTCAATGCCAGCGTGGCAATAACAAAAACAACCGGTATCACCGCGGTTGTATTCCTTATCACCTGTATCAGACGCTTCACGCTATCCTTTTTTATGTGTATAGTAACCAATACGGTTATGCTACCACAAAGCGACAAAAACCTCAATCCGCAGCAGAAAGAGGCAGTTGAGCACCCCGGGGGGCCGCTTTTGATCGTCGCGGGTGCCGGTTCCGGCAAAACAAAGACGCTCACCTCACGCATCGCGCACCTCATCGCCTCGGGCACCCCACCGGAAAAGATTCTTGCCGTTACCTTCACTAATAAAGCCGCCGAGGAGATGAAGGAGCGTGTCTCGGCCCTTCTACCAGCTACAAGCTACAAGCTACAAGCTCCCTTTATCGGCACCTTCCACTCCTGGGGCGCGCGGATGCTGAAAGCAAACGCCGCGTTGTTGGGGCGGTCGGCCGCGTTTTCTATTTTTGATGAAGACGACGCGCTGCGTTTGTGCAAAGAGGTAGTAAAAAAAATGGATCTTGATAAAGAGCGGTACAACCCGTCAGCGCTCCGATATAAAATTTCAAAAATTAAAGACGAGCTTATGGATGTTGGGGCACTCCGCGGAAACACCAACCACGCGGACGCTATTGCCATCAAAGTGTTTGACGCATACGAGGAAGGTCTCCGCACCAACAACGCGTTTGATTTTGATGACCTTATCGAAAAACCCGTTCGTCTTTTAGCGGCAACCCCCTTGCTCCTCGCGCAGTATCAGGAACGCTACGCGCATATTTTGGTTGACGAGTACCAGGACATCAACACCGCGCAATATCGCCTCATCACGCTCCTTGCCGCTAAGCATAAAAACTTGAGCGTGGTCGGCGACGATGCCCAATCCATTTACGCGTTTCGCGGTTCAGACTTCCGCATCTTCCTTAATTTTGACCGCGACTGGCCGAACGCGAAAGTGGTGAAGCTTGAGGAAAACTACCGCTCCACCGCCACCATCATCACCGCGGCATCGCGTGTCATCGCGAACAACAAAGAGCAGAAAGCAAAAACGCTGTGGACAAAAAATCCGAACGGAGGCGCGGTGACGATCATTGGTGTTCCCGACCCGATTGAGGAAGCATATTACATTTCCTCACACATCACACCTCTTTTCCGCGACCCCAGCGTGGACCCGCAGATTGCAATACTCTACCGCACCAATGCCCAGTCACGCCCCATTGAACAAGCACTGCTCCAAGCGGGGACTCCCTATCGCATTTACGGAGGCCTGCGTTTTTACGACCGGATGGAAATTAAAGACATTATCTCCGCGCTGCGGTTCGCGCACAACCCCAAGGACAGCGTGTCCCTGGAGCGCATCCGGAAAAACTTCGGCAAACGCGAAGCGGCGTTTTTGGAAACCGAGCTTCCGCGGCTCGGAGGAGAATTGAAACTTTTAGAACTGCTCGGTTTTTTCCTGGAAAACACCAAATATATGGAATACCTTGAGCGTACGTTCAAAAATTCTCGCGAGCGCATTGAAAACGTCAAAGAACTTCTTGCGTTTGCTGGAACTTTTAACCATTTGGGAATTGGTGATTTTCTTGAGCAAGTGAGTTTGGTCGCCTCAATGGATATGCCCAATGGCAAGCCTGATCCCAAAAAACTAGGGGTTGGGGTTGTCACCCTCATGACCATCCACGCCTCAAAAGGGTTGGAGTTCAACCAGGTGTTTGTCGCAGGTTGCAACGAAGGGCTCATTCCGCACGAACAATCGTTCGTGAAAGCAAACGAGGTGGAGGAGGAGCGGCGCCTCATGTATGTCGCGATGACACGCGCGCGTTTTGCTTTGACCCTCACGTACTACAATGTGCCATCACGCTTTCTTTACGAAATTCCCTCGGAGTTCACCGACTTCAAAACTGTGGGCGTCCGTTTCCGCAATGAGCTTCCCGACGAGGACGAGCAATACATTGCTTATGATTAAGCGCGATACCAATATGCAAATGCATGCCAATGATGCGAATAGCGAGAAGTTGATATATCCTCAACTATCTTATACTCTTACCGGTGTTTGTTTTGGTGCGCATAATCAATTAGGACGCTTTGCCCGAGAAAAACAATACTGTGATATTATTGCCAAGTTGCTAGATGATTCGGGTATCACTTTCCAACGCGAACATGTAGTGCCCAACACCGGAAATCGCGTCGATTTTCTCATTGAAAACAAGATCGTGCTAGAAGCAAAGGCGAAAAACTTCATGCTTAAAGATGATTATTATCAGCTGCAACGCTACCTCCAAACATTGGGTTGCAAATTGGGGCTTCTCGTTAATTTCAGAAATCGCTATCTTAAACCGTATAGGGTTATCCGCATTGACACTGACGCAAGGAAGAAATTTGTATAATTAGTATTCATTTGTATATTTGCATCGAGGTATGCCACAAAAACTGGGACAGCATTTCTTAAAAAACAAAGCGGTTATCCAAAAAATTATCGCGTCTTTGGATTTGCAGCCCGGCGAAACGGTTATTGAAATCGGCCCGGGAAAAGGGGCGCTCACTGTCCCGCTCTCGCGCGCGTGCACAGATGCCGGCTGCACTCTTGTCGCAATCGAAAAGGATTCTTCGCTGGCCGCCGAGCTAGCCGCGTTAAAGATTCTTGGTTTGGAAATTATCACCGGCGACGCATTGGAGGTAATTCCTCAGCTTGCTTCCGACTATAAGCTAAAAGCTATAAGCTATAAGCTTGCAGGTAACATCCCCTACTACATCACCGGGCACTTGCTGCGCGTCGTGAGCGAACTGGAGGTGAAACCTTCGCGCACCGTGCTGATGATTCAAAAGGAAGTTGCGGAACGGCTGACGGCAAAACCGGGTAAAATGAATCTACTTGCGGCCGCAACACAAATTTGGGCGGACATTTCCATTATCGCGGCGCTCAAGCCCGAAGATTTCTCTCCAGCTCCGAAGGTAGATTCGGCGGTGATACGCATAGAAACAAAAAAGCATAAAAGCATAAAAGCAAGTGAGCTTGCCACGTACTACGCCTTCATTCACGCGGCGTTCAAACAACCCCGAAAAACTCTGTTAAATAACCTCTCGGAGGCTGCCGGGCGGTCAAAAGCCGATATGCTGCCGCCACTTCAGCAACTGGGGTTCACCGAGAAAACACGGGCGCAAGAATTGAGTGTTGATGACCTCATAAAACTCGCCACCGCGCTCCGAGAGGGGGAGTAAGACATTCGAGCTTCGTCCTCCACACCCCCTCAACAGCTTTTCCTCATGTTCCTAACAGGGGAAATGGTATACTGAAATCATGCCCAACCAAATTTGGCGAGCGGGCAGAACTTTTTTGGTATTCGGTACAACCGCAATGCTCGGTGTTTTTGTTTTTCTTTTTGCGTTAGGTGGTACGGAGACTTTGAAGAAGGTGCAAGCTCCGAGAACGGCAGTGATGAATAAAATTTCTCTGAAAGCTGTTGGCGTGACTACCGATGCATTGCCCAATGCGGGCGAGACGACACAAAACGCGCTCGATGCGGGCGCGGGAATGAATGCCACGCAAGATCTTGCAAAACAACTCGCCGCGGAGATCGTCAAACGGAACCCGGCAGGTCCCGGCGCTGCGGGGGCGCAGAAGCTCAATCTCGTAAAACCCGCCGACGCGGTGGATAAATTCATCGCCGAAGGGCTGGCGTCATTTGATCCTGAAATATTTTATCCGCGCGTAGCCATCACCGACTTACATATCATTACCGACTCACAAGAAGCATTTCAAACCTACATCCGTGCCAGTCAGAATATCTTGCGTGAAAAATTTGCCGGAGTTCATTTCGAAAATTTGAACGACCTTTCAAAAATGAATTTTTCTTCCGTGCTCCCCGCGTACAAAGCCGCCGTTGATGCCCTGCTTCAACTCCCCGTACCCCAATCACTTGCTACGCTGCACCAGAAAGAAATCGCTCTGATTAAGGGGCAAGAGAAGATGATGAGCTTCCTTGCCCGCTACAACGATGACCCACTACAAGCGTATTTAGCACTGAACGTCGGGAGTCAATTAAGCCAAGAGTTTTCCGCTTTGGATCTAGAGGTGTCAGATTTTATAACAAAACACCAAATTGCAATCTAATATGACGTATTGGGGGAAAATTTTTATCTTTGCCTTTGGGGTCTCGCTCCTCTCCTCGAGCTTTCCGGGTTTTATTGTGCCGCAAAAAGCGGAGGCGCTCGCTGCTATTGTCCACGATCCTATCAGCAATGCCACCGAAATCAAAAACACGGCCGAATCAACCATTATCGCCGCCACCGTAGGCTCAAGTCTCAGCCAACAGCTTCTTGAATGGGGGCAGTCATTTGTTGTCTCAACACTCAAACGCCGCATTTTGGATGTGATGGTAGATCAGGTCGTAACTTGGGTTCAGGGCGGTGGCGAACCGCGCTTTATTACGGATTGGGAAACATTCCTCGGCGACATTGGCCAAGGCGCTGTTGGCGAATTTGTGGAGCAAATCGGCGCCGGGTTTCTTTGCGCGCCGTTCAGTCTGCAAGTACGCATCGGGCTCTTACCTGTGAATCGTTTCGCGAACAACTCCCCATTTACATGCACATTGGATCAGATTGTGCAAAACGTGGAAAATTTTTATGAAGACTTCCGAAATGGCGGCTGGATCGCGTATAATGCCACATCCGAACTGCAAAACAATTATTATGGCGCGTTGCTGATTTCTTGGGACGCGCGCAACAGTTATGTTGCCGACAAAGTTGCCGCGGCGGCAAATAGCGCGTTGGCAAATAAAGGATTCCTTGGCACGAAGAAATGCTATGACACTGCCACCGGCCAAGAAGTATCAGAAAGCGACGCGGCCGGACAAGAGCGGGTGCGAGAGCGACTCGTTGAAGGAGGAACTGGAAGCACGCGAGATTATACAACGGGAGGTGAAGTCAACGGCTCTTTCCGATCGCAGCAGCGCACCATCCGCTGTGAAGACACCACCCCTGGCGGCGTCATAAGCGCCACGGTTGAAAAAGCCGTCGGTTCCGACTTTGACTTTATTGTGAATGCTCAACAACTCGGCGATTATGCCGCCGCAATCGTGAACGCCCTTGTAAACCGCGTTATCATGGAAGGCGTCAACGGTCTCCGTGGAGTGCACTCCGGAAGCGGTGGAACGTATCAACCATCGGGAAATTCCAGAACAACATATGGCGGGCTTCAATCAGTAAGTTCTATTCCGCAATCCACGAGAAACGCTATCGCGAATAACGCGAGCACCTCGGGAGGAAGCATCAGCAACCTCTCGCGCGCCGAACTCGTCACCCGTCTAAACAATGTCCTCGCGCGACGCACCGCGCTTCGCCCCTTGCTCACCGAACCTTCATCTATTGCGCTTTCATACGCGCGGGTTGTTGAGGACACCCTTGCGTGCCACCAAACCGTTCCGGCGCTTCGTTCCGGCTCCATTCATGACGCTATTCTTCTGAAACAGAGCGATGCGCAAGGGTATCTCACCTTCATCCAGCCGGTTATAGAAAATAATACCGAGGCGATTGATGAACTTACGCAAACCATTAACCAACTGAACCGCTTAACCGACGCGCAGTTTACGGCGCGCATCAATGAATTCCAGGTTGTCTTCATCAACTCCGATCCCGCGATTGTCAGCGCGGAACTGAGCAAAGGTTCGGTCGCGGTCCAGCAGATTCAGACATTTGTTACTCCTGACGTTATTAATGACGCCCAGCGCGATTTAGACTATTGCGTCTCGCAAGGCGGAACCGCGCCGAACAGATTTGCTGACTAGAAGATTTGCTGAACTCTATGATTTCCAGAATAAAAACTTATCTCAACCGATACCGTGTGGCACTGCTCTCCGCGGCGGCAAGCGTTATTGGCGTCTTTGGGGCAGTCGGCACATCCCACGCGCAATGGAACGCGCTCGGTGAAAGCTTGCTTGGCGTACTTGGCGGCGCGGTCGGATTTGTCGCGTACTACATCGCGAACTTCTTAAACTTTGTTATTGTTAAACTTTTTACGTTTGCCGGTTTTTTGATTGACCTCGGCATCACGCTAAACCAGGGGATTATCCAGCACGGACTTGTCCGCGTCGGGTGGCTCATCACGCGGGACGTTGCAAACCTCGGATTTACTATCGGAATCATCGCCATCGCCTTCGCAACCATTCTCCGTATGGAACAATTCGGCCCCAAAAAACTTTTGGGTAAGCTTATTATCGTCGCGCTACTCATCAACTTCAGCTTGGCAATCCCCGGAGTTATTTTGGACGCCACTCATGTGTTCTCAAAGTTCTTCATGTCAAAAATCACCGGTGACAGCGCTGAGCTTCAGAAATTTTCGGAGTCTATCGCCAACGCATTTAATATGCAGGGCATGCTAAAAGAACCGACCGCGGCGGCGCTGAATGTTGAGAGCATTTCGGATGTTGTCACGCTCATCAGCACCGTACTGTTTATGGCGCTTTTCGGAACACTCGGCGTCATCGCGCTCGGCGCCACCGCTTACATGGTTCTGTACCGATACATGGTGCTTACTTTTTTGTTTATTGTCGCGCCGCTTGCCTGGATATCGCTGTTTCTCCCGGGATTCGGCAAGCACTGGAAAGAGTGGTGGGATATGTTTCTGAAGTGGGCGCTATTCCTGCCGTTTATGACGTTCTTTTTCTATCTCGCGATTTACGCCACGCAAAGCGCCGGCGAAATCGGCATTGTGGGGGCAATCAACGCGCAGACATCGCAAAGCTTGTCGGGTATAGCGTCGCTCGCGACCCTCGGGGGAGTGCTCGGGCAAATGGTGGTAATTCTGGGACTTCTTATCGGCGGACTTATGGTTTCGCAAAAGATGGGCATCGCGGGAGCCGCCGCGGCGGTGGGAATGGCAACTGGAGTGAAAAACTTTGCGCTCGGCGCCATAAAGGGCACAGCAGTTGGCGCGGTTGCCGGACCGGCAAAATATCTTGGCACGCGGCCGGTCAAAGCCGGCGCGATGGGGCTGGCGAGCTTATTAAATCGTCCTGCTTTGCGTTGGATTCCGGGCGCGAAAGGCGCTGTTGCGGGGTTGAGTCAATTCGGACAGCACGGAGAGGAGATTAGCGCGTATCAAAAGCAGTATCTCTCTAAGAGCGCCCTTCCCGACGAAGAATTTAAGAAGGTTCTTAAAGGACGGTTGCCGGAAGGACCGGTCGCGCAGGCGGCATTACTCGCCGAAGCAGCCTCACGCGGTATGTTGAAAGAAATCAAGGATGATCCCAAGAAACTTCTCGCTCTTGCGAGCGCGGCTAAAGAAACAAACCCCGGAACCGAAGCAAAAGACGTGAAAGATATTCAGGCGCTTTTGGGTGTTATGCCGTCGCTCGCCGAAAAGATTACCGATGGCAAACTCACCACATACGAGGCGGCGCGCAGATTTGTGTCGGCGGACAAAGTAGCCGATCTCACCGCTGAAGAGCTGGGAAATGCCTCGGTTATCGCTTCATTCACCCAGGCGCATTGGAAAAACCTCGCCGAGAGCCCGAAGGTGTCGGCTGAACAAATGGCCGCCGCACAAAACGCGCTTAAAAAGCTTGCTGGCGACGACCTCATAGAATTGCAACGAGACTACGCCTTTGCGCAGTTGGAAATTGATCGTGCGAAAGATGAGGGTGTACCCGAAAATGACACGTTTGCACTGGACGACAAAGGTAGAAAAATTAAAGGCGCGGATGGAAAGTTTGTCATTTCCAGAAAAGGCCTGAAGACGATGAAAAGAGAGAAGAAAGTCGAGCTCAACAAACGACGAGACGAACTCTTTACAAAAACCTCAACAGTTACTGAAGCGGATAAGGAAAACTACACCGCAGTCATTAATGATCGCCGAATGAATGATCCGAAGTTTATCGCAAACTTCAAAGCGCAATACGGACACGAACCAAGTAACGAGGAGCTTATTCTCATTGAGCGCGGCCGGGCGTATAAACAGCTCGAAGATAGCCAAAAACAAATCGGCGGATTGTTCTACCGGCCTTATCCCCCAAGGGGTGGAGCGGGCGGGACAACTCCGCCGCCAACGCCGCCTACGGGTGGCGGCCCTGCGAGTGGTCCGGCGGGAACGCCAGCCGGCGGTGTTTCGCCGTCCTCTGCGCCTCAAGCTGGTGGAGGAGTTGCGACTCCGGCTCCCGCTAAGTCCTTACCTGAAATGATGGCCCAATTACGGGCAAAACAACAAGCTGGTCAAGATGTTAAAGAAGCTGCCGATCAAGCCGCCGCGGAAACAGCGCGCGCCCAGCGAAGCACTGGAGGATTTTTGAATGAGACCGAAGAAGCCGAGGAGCGCGTTGTAGCCGAAAAAGAGGCGCGTGTTGCCGCGGCACAACAAGCAGAAGCTGAGAAGAATCGGGTAAAAGTTCCGCCCCCATCCCTTCCAGGCACACGCACCCCGACGACACCAACCGCGCAACCCGGAGCCGGACAACAACCGACGCAAACTCCTTTGCGTACTCCTACAACGCCTCCGGTGCGACCCGCGACACCTCCACCTCCACCTCCACCTCCACCTCCAACTACACCGACGACCCCATTAGCGCAACCAGGCGCCTCAACAACCCCCGCAACACAACCAAAGGCACAACCCGGAACAGAAGCGGCGAAGAAAGTTGAGCCGCGTCCCGCGACTATTGTTCCGCCCCGCGAGCCGTCACGAGCCACCGCCGAGCAAGGCGAAGCCGCTGAAGCAGAACGCCGCGCGCAACGGGAACGCGAAGAATCCGCAAAACGCGTACGCGAAGAAGCGGAAGCGACCGCGGCGGCGGAAAAAGAGCGTGCCGAGGCGGCAGCGCAAGCCGCGAAAGCAGAGGAAGTCAAAACTGCAGCTGCGGAAAAGGGCGCAGAGGCGGCGAGGAAAGAAGCGGAGGCGACAAAAGTGAAGCTCGACACACTTGGAGCTGCGCTTGGCATCGCGAAAGAAACCGGAGAAACGGAAGCGGACATCGCAAAAGAGCTCGAGAAAGGCGCCAAGGCCGCCGGAGAAATCAAAGAAGAGCTTAGAGGCGGCGCCGAAGCGGCGAGAAGAACCGGTGAAGAGCTAAAGAAAATCACTACGCTCAGAAAAGCAGCAGATTTTTCTGAGGCGTTTATGAGAAAGGACGTGGAACAGTGGAGTGGGCAAGTAATTATTACTCCTGACAAGCGCGAGCGCGTCATTCGGAGCGTTATTCGCGACAATGTAAACCCGATGAATACGACGATTAAAACCGAGGATGACGAAAACATCACGCTCCGCCAGCTCTACGGCTTTGCCGAAAAGGAAAATGCTGATGTTAAAATTTTGAGAAAATAAGTTTACGGTAACCCTTCGACAAGCTCAGGGAATAAAAAAATGACAAACACCGCGACGCCACAAGAACTACGTCAAGCGTTCGTTGAATTACCGGACAATGTCCGCCAATGGCTTGCGTCCGAAAAAATCCTTGCCGTCGTCATAGACATAAACGAACGCCTAGAGTACTTCGGCGACAAAGTCAGCGTTATCCCGTGGCTCATCACGCGGTTGGCCACGAAAGACCTCGCGCCGAAATACTTTATGTCCGAGTTGCGCGACTATCTTGTGGTCTCGGACGACGAAGCGCGCGCCATCACTGAAGAAATTGACAAGCGCATCTTGCGCCCTATTGAACCGGCGTTGAACCGCTTGGACATTGATTTGAACTCGCTGTATTTGGGGCAGGCGGCACCGGTCGCGGCACAAAACCTGGCACCTCAACCCATAAGTCAAATGAGTCCAATAAGACCTATGAGTCCCATAACAGAAGAAATGCCGACCGGCCCGGTCATTCTCCACACCGAAAAAGAGGAGATCGCGCAAACCGCGCAAGGGAAACCGGGGGAGGCAACAAACATGCCGCGCCCGACGTTTTCGATTAGTCTTCCACAATCAAAATACAAAAAACCGACCGCTCCGCCGGTGACGGTGAGGATTGAGACACCCGGGGAAGATGTAGGAAGTAAGAAGTATGAAGTAGGTGGAAAAGGGGAGGTGGAAACACAAAAACAGCAAGGTAGTCCTTCGACAAGCTCAGGAACTAAAGATCTGCCGCCGAAGATAATGAAAGTGGTGCACTATAGCGATTTTCGGACACCGCTACAATAGAAGTATTCAGTATTGAGTATCAAGAAGACAGTATGCGAGCGGGGCGCATGCGGGCCCATACTCACTTCTCAATACTTGATACTCAATACCTGAGCCATGCAATACCAAGTCCCACAATTTATTGAAACGGAAGATAAGATCATCGGGCCATTAACGCTAAAGCAATTCATTATTGCCTGCGCGGGTACGTTTGCCATTATTATTCTCTACCTCGTATTCACCACCTTCCTCTGGATTATGGTTTCCGCCGTCATCGCTACCGTGACGGTTATCCTTGCGTTTGTTCAATATAATGGCCGACCAATTATTTCATTCATCGGTTCCGCGCTCAACTACTTCTTCCGTCCGCGATTGTTTGTTTGGAAACGCAAAGAAGAGCTCGCGGAACTGCGCATGAAAGAAGCCGAGAAGTCCTCACCGTTGCAGCGTTTATTGCTCAACCTCACAACCGGCGTCGGCGCCATTGCCGGCCGCTCATCATCCGGCACGGTCCGTATTCCGAGCGGTGCGGAGGAACGATTTCAGGTAGTAAAGAAAGCAACGGGGGAGCAAAGAGCGGTGCGGCGCGTTGATTATCGTTAACGTTCCCGATCGTCATCCTGAGTAAAGCGAAGGATCCCTGAATTGTAGAGATTCTTCACTTCGTTCAGAATGACTACTAAAGGGCTCAAATGAGAAAACTGCTATACTAACCTTATGCCGCAAGACGCTCGTCCCACACAAGAACTTGTAGATATTGACTACGTGAAAAACGGCGTCGTGGTGTTGAAAAACGGCGCGTTACGGCAGATTTTGCTCGTCTCCGGCATCAACCTTGACCTGAAGTCCGAGGATGAGCAGCAGCTCATCATGAACTCATACCAGAACTTTTTGAATTCGCTGCATTTTTCCATACAAATTTTTGTGCACTCGCGGCGATTGAATATTGAGTCATATCTTAAAACACTGGGCGCGCGCCGCACTGAAGAAACGAATGAGCTCTTACAGAATCAGATTGACGAATATGTCCAGTTTATCCGCGGATTCGTCGGCAACAACGCCATCATGGATAAAAACTTTTTTGTTGTTGTGCCGTTTGACCCCATCCGCATCCCGGGAGCCGAAACCGCGACCGCGAAAAAGTTTTTTGGTCTTTTCGGTGGCAACAAAACCCCATCAACACCCGACGCCGAGCGCGAACACGCCGAGCGCGAAAACATTGGCCAGCTTACCCAGCGAGTGGAACAAGTGATGTCGGGGCTCCAGCAAATCGGGTTGCGCGTCGTGCCTCTTCAGAACGAGGAGGTGCTGGATCTTTTTTATAACCTTTACAATCCGGAAGCGGTGGAACGGAAAGGGGTGGTGAAGCTCTAGGGCAACAAAACAAAAAAGCAATAAAGCAAGGAAGCAAGGCTTACATTATTCGCGATTACTCCATGGACGATCAAAAACAACTGGAAAATGTCATCGCGCCGCCGGCGCTTGAGGTAAGCCCGAACTATCTCCGCATCGGCAACAAGTTTGCGAAGACGATGTTTCTTTTTACCTACCCGCGCTATCTTTCCTCGGGTTGGTTTTCCCCGGTCATCAATTTCCCCGACCTTTTGGATATTTCCATTTTTATTCATCCGGTTGATACCGCGCTGGCGCTCAAAAATCTCCGCAAAAAGTCCGCGCAGATTCAATCGCAAATTAACGAAGCGCAAGAAAAGGGGATGGTGCGCGACCCCATGCTTGAAACCGCGCTACAGGATGTTGAAACATTGCGCGACTCGCTCCAACAATCGCAGGAAAATCTTTTTGATGCCGGCGTTTACGTGACGTTCTATGCCGAATCGGTTGAGATGCTCGGGAAGCTTGAGTCCCAAATCACCTCCATGTTTGAAAGTCGCATGGTGTATGCCAAACCCTCCACATTCCAGCAGGTGGAAGGGTGGCGCTCGGTGCTTCCGCTTGGCCAGGACGCGCTGCGCATCTGGACGCCTTTGAATACTGCGCCTATTTCATCGTTTTTCCCGTTCGCTTCGGCAAACCTCACTTCCGAAGAAGGCATTTTGTACGGCGTGAACCAACACAACAATACCCTAATCATTTTTGACCGCTTCTCGCTTGAAAACGCGAACATGGTCATCTTTGCAAAGTCCGGCGCAGGAAAATCATACACTACAAAACTGGAGGCGCTGCGTCTTTTGATGCTTGGCACTGACGTCATCATCATTGACCCGGAAAATGAATATGAGAACCTAAGCAAAACCGTCGGTGGGAGTTTCTTTAAAATCTCGCTGGCGTCCGAACACCACATCAATCCGTTTGATATTCCGATTATTCCCGAGGGGGAGGACCCGTCGGATGTGTTGAAGTCCCACGTCGTGAACCTCACAGGTCTTTTGAAGCTCATGTTGGGCGCGCTCACACCACAGGAAGACGCGCTTTTGGATCGCGCGATTACCGAAACATACGCTGCGCGCGATATTGTCGCGGGTAAAGATTTTTCCGCCGCCACAGTCCCACTCTTAGAAGACTTGGAGATTGTACTCCGCGGTGTTGAAGGGGGAGTAAACATCGCCGAGCGGCTCTACAAGTTCACAAAAGGAAGTTACGCGGGGTTCACCAATAAAGCCACAAATATTGACGTCAAAAACCGCTTAATTGTGTTTTCCATCCGCGACCTTGAAGAAGAGCTCCGTCCGGTTGCGATGTATATGATTTTGAATTTCATTTGGAACCTTATTAAAGCCGAGCTTAAAAAGCGCGTGCTTATCATTGATGAGGCGTGGTGGATGATGAAAAATCAGGACAGCGCCGTATTCCTTTTCGGACTCGTGAAACGCGCGCGTAAGTACTTCCTTGGCGTGACCACCATCACGCAGGACGTGGAAGATTTCTTGCTCTCACCGTATGGCCGCCCCATCATCACCAACTCATCGCTCCAAATTCTCTTAAAGCAAGCGCCGGCAATGGTTGACCTCATTGGAAAAACATTCAACCTCACCGAGGGGGAAAAGAATTTCTTGATCCAAGTCAGCGTCGGGCAAGGACTTTTCGTTGCCGGATTACAGCATGCCGCCATTCAAATTGTTGCGTCATATCTTGAAGACAAAATTGTCACAACGAAGCCGGAGGAGTTGCTGGAGCAGCGGCGGGCGGCGTAAATTTTGGTTTTTGTATTCCTTCGACTGCGCCCCGTCTGACGGGGCTGCGCTCAGGAAATATAATTCATTATTCGCTGAGCTTGTCGAAGCGATACATTATTTATGGAAGACGACGAACCCAAAATATCGCAAGTGGAGTCGTTTATTATTATCAGCATTCTCGCCGGACTCGATGTCGCCGACATCGCGCTCCTCGCGTTCGGACTTCCCGACTTTTTTATCCTTGATATCTTCGCATTTCCTCTTACGCAGTTATACTTTAGAATGAAAGGGGTAAGGGCGAATTACGCGCTCATTGGCAACTTGGGCGAATTACTGCCGTATATTGATAAGTTGCCGATGCGCACCATTGGCGCAATCGCGACAATACGCGCCGCCAACCATCCGGAGGGACTCGTCAGTGAAGCGGTGAATATCGGTGGCGCGGTCGTCCGCAAAAAACTGCAAACGGCGCACAAGGTGAGTGATGCGACGGCTACGGAATCGGAGGGACAGCTAAAGGTAATACGAGCTGCCGCGGGTACAACTCCTTCTCAAGCCCCAAGCGCTGAAGCACAAAACGCGGAGCGCCTTGCCACGGAAGCGCGCCGCAACGCCGATGAGGCAAAAGAAAAATTCCGGAATTTTGAGATGCTGCGCCAAAAAGCGGCGATTGAACGGAATGTTTCACCCGAGGTGCCGGAAGAAGAGCAAAAGGAAGGGAATAGCGACAACGTGATACGTCCGCCCTTCGGAGAGGAGCAAGGGGATTCCAAAGAAGCAGCGTAGCAAAATTTCAGATGGCAAATTTCAAATTTCAAATAATGCGTGGTAGGGGTGTAAGCGCCGTGTTTGTTTTGCTTTCTTGCTTTATTGCTTTCTTGCTTTATTTTTCTCCCGCGCACGCGCAAACCGTCGCAGCGCCGAATTTTTTCGTCACCTGGCGGTCCGGCGCGTATGTTGAAAGCGCTTATCAAGGAAAGATTCTTCCCACCGCCGGGGCGCCGCTCACGATTGCATTTGAACTTATTGACGGCGGTAAACTCGCCAACCTTTCCAAAACCATGATCCGGTGGATCAAAAACGACAAAATCGTCCAATCCGGCATCGGACTCCAAACCGTTACTATTCCCACAAGCCCCATAGCCGACCGGGACGAGATACGTATTAAGATTGTTGTGTCACAATATAAGGGAGCGGACCTTCCGCACAGTTTTGTGCTTCCGGTCGCGGCACCGGAGGTCGTCATCCGAGCGCCTTTTGTCAATCGCTTTATACCGACAGGGACCCAAACACTGCGCGCGCTTTTCTATTATTGGAATACCGACCGCGCCGGCACACTTATCGCAAACTGGTCTTTGCAAGGCGAACGCTTAACCACAAGCGGTGGGAACCGCGCCGCAACCATCACCCTCCCTCAAAGCGCTGCCGGACAATCCTTGCATCTTACGGTTTCCGCGACAAACGAAGCGGATAACCTTGAGCTCGCAAGTGCTTCTCAAACACTAACCATCGCTCAATAATTATGACTACTGTGTTTTTAAAGTTGTTCTCCGCGACTGCCCACGCCCAAAACGCCGAGTACACATTAAATTACAAATTCCCGGGCCAGGAGCAGGTTATTTCGAACCCTTCGCAGTATGTAAACACGCTTTTTCAGTTCGGTTTGGGCATTGTCGGGTTGGTCGCGTTAGGATTTGTTGTATACGGCGGCATCCGGTATATCCTTTCGGCCGGAAATCCGTCACAACTTTCCGATGCCAGAAGCCAGATGCTTTCGGCAATCATCGGCATAGGCCTCCTCTCCTCGGCGTATCTTATCCTTAACGAAATCAACCCTGAGCTTCTGAATTTGTCGGCGCTGGAAACTAATCCGTTATTAAAAGAATTAAAACCGGGAGTTGCGTTTAATTATGCTTTTCTCAAAGGAGAATGGGATAAGGCTGGCGCAGGCCTTGCTGGAATCCAGGCGCATATGGACGATATTAAAAAACGCGATACCGCGGCGTACAAAGCGGCTCTTTCTCAGATGTCCGATGCGCAGCGCCTTACATACTTCAAAGGGTTAGACCCGATTGCGCAAAAAAATTTCGTTGTAACGCTTTCGGCTTTAGGAATTCCGTTTGGCGGGCTTGTTACACAACTAAACACCAATGAAACAACTGGGACTTATGAGAGTATGCAGGGGAGTTCCGAGCAGACAGCTTTTCTGCACAAGCTTACTCCTACCCAAACAACCGCTTTGTACTACAACTATGACGCCCAGCACCAGAAATATCTTTTAGCCCAAATGTCTGATGCTCAATACACGCCACTTTACAACAACTTCTTAGCCGAAGACAAGGCCGCCGCCGCCGAAGGAAAGGAGTCAAATCATGCGCGAGACTTCCTTCAACAAGTTAGTGGATATTACGATAACGATCTCAGAACACATATCGTTGTCGAGATTTATAAAAATACAGCCGACGGCGACAAACCGAAGTTTCTCACCGCTTTACGCGCCATTGACAGCAACCTTGCCTCAAATATTAGCGTTGCTCTTAGTGATGACGAATAAGTTGCTAATGCACTCATTTATATGCGCGCTGCTTTAAAAATATTTTTTATTCTTGCTCTCGTTGTTGTCGTCCTCGGGGGTGGATACTTAATTTATCGTTATATTTTTAAGGGTACTCTTCCGCTCGCACAGTCGCCTGTGGCGCAAGCTCCGGCAACAACTACTCAAACGCAACAAGCCCAGGGCGTCAAACTCTTCAGCCAGCAACTTATTTTTGACTACTGGGTGAACACCAAAACAAATGCGGTGTATATAGTGACTCCGGAGGGAAAAATTATAAAAACATTTGGTGACGGCCGTGAGGAGGTAGTAAGCAGTCAGACACTCGGGGGATTACACCGTGTTGATCCCGCGCCGGATGGTATGCGCGCGCTTGTACAATTCAGCTATCCCTCAAGCGATATATTCGCCGTTTTTGATACCGAAACAAAAAGCTGGGAGCGGCTTCCGGCTGGCACGGTGATGGCAACACTTGACCCGACGGGACAAAAAATCGCTTATGTGCGCCGCAACAATGGCGTAAGCTCGCTTTTTATTCTTTCACTTGCGGACAAGAAAACCGTTGAGGTGTTGCGGCTTGCCGTTGTTGACGGACTGCTTTCGTGGAAAGGCGCCGATGAAATTACTGTTTTGCCTATCCCAGAGGCGCGTTTTAGCGCGAACGCGCTTACTGTGAACATCGCGAAAAAATCCGTCCGCAAAGTTAACCTCGGTGCGATGTTTCTGCAAAACACCAACGGATCGCTGGGGTTAAAACTCTTACCTCCCAACGGAAGCCCCGCTGAGCTCCGCGTCGTGCGTGCCAATGATGGATTTGAACGCCAATTAACGTTTATCACCATTCCTTCAAAATGCGGGTTTGACGGTGTCGCGGCGCTCTATTGTGGCGTGCCGATTGAGTTTCCGAGCAGGAGCGTGATACCCGATGATTACCTGAAGGAATCTTTCTTCTCGCGCGACGCGCTCATCAAATATAGCTTCGCGACCGGAGATGAAGAGGAGTTAATTGACCCCGCTCTTCAAACGGTTGACATTGACCACCCCACCGTCAAAGGCAAACAACTGCTCTTCAAAAACCGTTATGATGAGAAGTTGTATGCGTTGGAGCTGCCGGTGGAGGCAAAGAAGCAATAAAGCAAAGAAGCATGTAAGCAATGACTGACAAGCAAAACTCCTCCGATGGCTATCGGAGGAGTTTTGCTTTGCTTCACTGCTTCGTTGCTTTATTGCTTCTTGTTCCGTTAAATCGGCTTCACGATCACGTACCGTTCGCCGCCGACGCCGACACTTTCAGTTTTCACATCCGGTCTGACCCCTAGTTCAGTATGCACCAATCGGCGCTCGTACGCGTTCATCGCGGGTAACGCCACCTCGGCTTTAGAAATCACCGCTTTGCGCGCCGCGGCCTTCGCAATTTCCACAATCAAACGCTCGCGCTCTTTGCGATAGTTATTCACGTCCACAAACACATAGTCGGCGTCTTCTTTTTTCGCTGAAAGCCGCAATACGTGCTCCAAATCCGTCACCACCTTCGGCACCCAGGGTTTAAACCACTCACCTTCGTTGATGAAAATACGCAAACGCCGGCCTTCCGGCTCGGCATCCACGCTGAAATCGGAAAACCCCATCAGTTCAAGTAATTTTTTGGTCCTGTTGAGTATTACTTCCATATACGCTTTTGTTGATATATATCTGCTGCACGAGCGAAAACACGGACGCAGTAAGCCAGTAAAGTCCCACTGCCGCCGGAAGCGTGAAGAGTACCATCACCGTCAGCACCGGCCCCAAGAACACCATTTTCCGCGCTATATCCTGGGCGCTTCCGTCTTGTTTTGGCACGCTTGCAAGTCCTTGGTAGTACTGCACAATCGCTGCCAAAACTACAATGAGTATACTGCGCTTTCCTAAATCAATCAAGCCCAGCGACACCGTGTTCATGTGTCCCGGGTTTGCGATGAATGCATAGAGATCCACAAGCGCCGTGTCTGCGAATCCTTTTAAAAATACTTGGTAAAGCGCGATCAGCACCGGAAGTTGAGCAAAAAGCAACAAGAAGCTTGAGAATGGGTTCACGTTGTGTTGACGATACAGCTCCATCATCGCCTGCGCCTGACGCTCTTTATTCTCTTTGTGCTCATGCTGAATTTTCTTCAGCTCGGGCTGAATTTTCTGCATGATTGCCTGATTTTTAAAACTTTTATAGAACAATGGGAAAAGAATGAAACGGATCGCGATGGTGAGCAAAATAATCGCCAAACCGACATCACGAAAGGCGATGGTGTTATAGAAAAACACGAGCCCGTTAAACAGTGGTTGGTAGAAGATGGAGTGAAAGAGGGAGGACATAAGGGGTAGTATCTAGTATTTAGTATCTAGTATTGCGGATAGCTCGGCTTGCAGTTCTGCCTTGGTTTTGTTTTGCGCTCCTGGCTGCACTATACACATATAGTCAGCGATGGGGAGATTGGGCAGCGCTTTGCCGAACATATCATACGCTTGGCGTTTAATGCGGTTGCGCGCAGTGGCGCGCGCGTCTACTTTTTTTCCGATTACCACACCAACGCGCGCGCAATCCGCGGTAGATGGGTATGCTTTAACGGCAAATGAGGCGCTCCGCTCCACATGCGACGGTTTTTGACGCGCGTGAAGCGGAAACGCCTCAGTTGTCAGGCGAAACTTCTTTGCCAGCATAATGGAATCTATTTCGTCAGCTTTGCGCGTCCTTTCTGACGGCGCTTCCGCAGCACGCGGCGTCCGCCGAATGTCCGCGAGCGCTTCAAGAACCCGTGCGTTCTTGCCCTTTTTCTTTTTTTAGGTTGATATGTTCTTGACATTACTTTCTATAGTACCAGAATGAGAGCAAGGAAGGCAAGCCCCGGGGAGAAGTAAGACGTAAGAAATAAGAAGTAGGGTTGAGAAATAAAATTTTTTTCTTTGCTTTTCTTACCTCTTACTTCTTATATCTTATTTCTTTGCGCCGGAGTTATCCACAGGCCATACACAGTCGTAGATTTCTTTTATGGTTGCGATTCGCCTAGGACAGTTTACACTTAACTTGTAGATATACTGCGTAATTCCTTTTTGACCAATAGACCTACCGCGTAATTTCTTTTCTACTCCAATGCAAAAATCATGGCTGCAACTTGTCAAAAAAAGCTCACAAGATACGGTGTATATTGCTCGCTTTTTTTGACTGCGTTTCGCCTATGATTTTTGCATTTCGTAACGAAAATAATTACACAGTAGGTCTAATACATGAAAGATCCTAACGAACTTTGGAAGTTGGTGTTAAATGAAATGGAGCTTCAAGTCTCACGGCCAAACTTTGTTACGTGGTTAAAACACAGTCAATTGGTTCATTTTAACGAAGGGGTCGCGCTCGTCGGCCTTCCAAACGCATTTTCAAAGGAATGGGTGCAAAGCAAATACCATAAGTTGATTTTGGGTATTTTACGCACCAATGAGGACTCTATCAAGAACGTCTCGTATGTTGTCCAGCTCGCAAACACGCCGCAAATGCCGGTTGCCGCCCGCGTAGCCGTTGAAACAACCCTAAGCCCCCAACTCACCTTCCCGGAGCTCCGCATTGACCAGGAAACAAACCTTAACCCGCGCTATACGCTGGAATCGTTTGTGGTTGGAAAAACAAACGAGCTCGCGTATGCCGCGGCAAGCGCGGTTATTGAAGATATCGGCAAGAAATATAATCCGTTGTTTATCTACGGCGGAGCAGGGTTGGGAAAAACGCATTTAATTCAAGCCGTGGGCAATGAAATTAAGAAACGTTATCAAAACCGCGTGCGTGTGCGGTATGTACACTCGGAAAAATTCACCAATGAAGTTGTTGCCGGCATTAAAAATAAACGAATGGAGGACTTGAAAGAACGCTATCGCACGGTTGATGTCCTCATTATTGACGATATTCAGTTTATTATCGGCAAAGAAATGACGCAGGAAGAGTTTTTCCACACATTTAACGCGCTTTACGAGACCAATAAGCAAATCATCATCTCTTCCGATCGTCCGCCTCGACACCTCCCGACGCTAGAGGAGCGTTTGCGCTCTCGTTTTCAGGGCGGAATGATCGCGGACATCGGATTCCCTGACTACGAACTTCGGGCGGCAATTTTAAAAACAAAACTGCAAGAACGCAACGCCTCACTTCCCGACGACATCGCTCAACTCATCGCCACAAAGGTGCAAAAAAATCTTCGCGAGCTTGAAGGAGTGTTAAACCGCATCCTTTTCCTTTCGCAAACCAAAAAACAAGAAGTGACGCTCGCCTCCGTGGAGCACATCATCAACGAGACCATTAGTCAGCCATTAAAAAACGCAAATCCGAACGTTGTTATTAAGTCGGTTGCTGATTTTTTTGAGATTTCGATTGCTGACTTAATCGGCAACAGCCGCCGCAAGGAATTTGTTGAGCCGCGCCAGGTTGCCGCATATCTTTTGCGCGACTTGCTCGACCTTTCCTACCCTTATATCGGTGAAAAACTAGGAAAACGTGACCACACTACCGCTATTTACGCATGCGTGAAGATTGAGAAGGAATTGGCAAAAAATCAAGAATTAACTCAGAAGGTTCTTTTAATTAAAGATAAAATTGAACAGGCGTAACAGCGGCTCCGGATGGGCCAATGAATAAGTTGTTGATAAGTTGAACAATAAGATGCATATGGTCTATAGAAATATTGTGCAGAAAAACATGCACCGTAACACATTCGCAAAACGCAATAACTAGCCGTCCACCTTCCCTCCACACCCGCCCTCACGTTATCCACATCGCGCGATACTCGTTTCTCTCTATGGATCCTCACCGAAACAATGATTTCCACCGAAATGATTTCCTCTAATACGACTACTAATTCTTTATATATATGAAAATAACAGTACTAAAGAACAATTTAAAAAACGGTTTGGGGTTAATTGAGCATGCCATTGCCGATAACAATAATTTGCCGGTGTTACGGAACGTACTCCTAAAAACAGCGGGTAACAAAATTCAGCTTTCGGCGACAAATCTTGAAATCGGCATTACCACATCCGTTGCCGCGAAGATCGTGGAAGAAGGCGCGCTTACTGTGCCGTTCGCGACGTTTTACAGTATCGTCTCTAATCTTCCTAATGAGCGTATTGATTGCGAAGTGAAAAACAACACACTACTTATCACCACTGACAGTTACGACGCAAAAATCCAAGGGCTTTCCGAAAGTGATTTTCCTATTATTCCCACTATTCAAACTCCAATCGCGACCATCACTATTGAAGCGGCAACACTAAACGAGGCGTTGGCTCAAGTCGCGCTCGCCGCGCAGGTTTCAGAAGTCATGCCGGAAATCAGCGGCGCGCTTTTGTGTCGGGAAAACAACGATTGTAAATTGGCGGCAACCGACAGTTTCCGCCTCGCGGAGAAAACGTTAGCATCGCACCAAGTGCAGACAAAAGAAGGATCGTCGTTTCGCGTCATTATCCCATTAAAAACCATTCAAGAGGTCCAACGCGCGTTTGCGGGAACCGGAATGGTTGATGTTGCTGTTGATGCCGCGCAAATTCTTTTCAAAAACGAGCACACCACACTTATTTCGCGCGTTATTGACGGTAAATATCCGGATTACGAACAAATAGTGCCGAAAACCAGCGAGACCGAGGTGGTTGTGGAGAAAGAACCGTTTTTGAACGCCTTAAAGCTTGTGAGCAGCTTCAGCGGCAAAGTGAACGAGGTGCGCCTTACAATCGATGGAGCAAAAAAGGTGTTGGAAGCCCACGCGGCAAACCAATTACTTGGCGAAAATAGTTATCTCATACCCGCAAAAATTAAAGGACCAAATGTTGAAGCGGTGAGTTTTAATTGGCGGTATTTATTTGACGGCCTTCGCGCCTTGCGCGGCAAGCAAGTGCTTTTTGTGCTGAACGGCAACGCCAAACCCGCGGTGTTAAGGTCGCCGGATGACGCATCGTATTTCTATATCGTGATGCCGATACGGAACGCGTAGAGTAATCGCGAACAACCCGAGTTTATTCGCATTATTACCGAGCCTGATTCGCGTTATTCGTGATTACTCTACCTACCGGAAGAGGATAATGTCCTTTTCCACCATCTTGCTGTTTCCAGCGAGAACTTTAATGTTCAAAATGTTTTGAAGTTGGGGATTCGCAACCGGTATTTCGGTGCGGTAGCGATAGGTGTAGTCGCCGGTTTTTGTGAGCATTTGACCGCTTGCAATGCTCATAAGTTGGGTATTGAAACGCAACTCAATGTTGTCGACCGGAGAAGGGGACGTGATTGTAATATCAACAATCACCGAGTTTTTAATAAACGACCCACTCACCGGTTGCTCGATGGTGAGCGTCAGCGCCCCTGCGTCGGTGGTTGATGCAATAACTTGAGTTCCTCTTGGCAGTGTTTCAATTGGGTGGGTTTTAAGCCATTCCAGCACCGGATCCTCCCAATTTTTAAATTGTGAATCTTCGTCGGGAAAGAGTGGGGCCGGACCTTGTGGATCATTTTTGTTGACGTAGTATAAAATGTCATGGACTTGGTTGTTGACGACAATATCTCCCCGTAAAGCCGGCTTCTCAACAAATGTCGGTTCCGGACGCGAGAATGTTTCCATTGGCTTATCTTTTAGCAGTTCGTCCATAAAAGCGCCCCAAATCGGCACCGCGGCTAAAATGCTACTGCCACGCTTTATCATCGGCGCGTTGTCGTTGTTTCCGGCCCAAACCCCTACTACAAACGATGGTGTGTACCCAACAGCCCATGCGTCTCGATAGTCATTTGTTGTTCCGGTTTTTAGCGCTACCTCCTGGTTGGGGAACGTGGTGAGCAATAAGCTGTTTTGGAAGAGTGGCCGGCGCAAGTCAACATCAGAAAGAATCTCGTTAATCATACGCGGGTATTGCGGGTCAATCACTTGCGTCGCCTCGTCTTTGTACTCCTCAAGTATTTTTCCGGATGCATCTTCTACGCGGAGAATAAAGGTTTGCTTGTGGTGAACGCCGTCTTGGCTGAAGGTGGCATAGGCGCCAACGAGGTCAATGGGGCGCACTTCGCCGCCGCCAAGCACCAACGACAATCCGTACCTACTACGTTCAGTGAGAGTCGTAATGCCGAAGTCGCGCGCGGTTTTCAGCACGCTATCAATGCCGGCAAGGTAGAGTGTTTTTACCGACGTTACGTTTACTGATTGGACGAGTGATTCTTTCATGCGTACCGGGCCGCGGAATTGTTCGTCAAAGTTCTGCGGTTTATAGCTTTTTTCAGGGTCTTCGGAGGTGTCGAACTCCGTTTCTAAATCAAACAGGATTGTGTCCGGCGTAAAACCTTTTTTGAATGCCGTAAGATACGCGAATGGTTTCATTGTTGAGCCCGGCTGACGGAGGCCCTGCGTGGCCACGTTGAAATTTCCATCAATCGTCGCGTCAAAATAATCGCGCGACCCGACCATCGCGAGGATTTGTCCGGTGCGCGCGTCTTGGGCGACCAACGCCGCATTCTTTCCCGAATACAGCTCTTCGTTGCGTTTTGCTCCTTCCATAACCACACGCTCCGCGGCTTCCTGGAGTTTTGTGTCCAGCGTTGTAGTTACTTTTAATCCCGCGGTGCGCACAAATTCTTCGCCGTATTGCGTGTTTAAGTAATCCTGCACCGCCATCACGAAATGCGGCGCGGCAATTTGCGTGATTTGCTGCGTAAACTCAACAGACGCCTCCTTTGCTTTCGCGGCTTCGTCGGGCGCGACAAAACCAATGTCGGCCATGCGCTGTAATACTAAATCTTTTCGCCTCAGTAATTCGTCTTTGTGGTTGCCCCACGGCGAGTAGTAGCTTGGGGCGCGAGGCAGGCTGGCGAGCACGGCAATTTCCGGCAAAGACAACTCCTTCGCGGATTTTCGGAAATAGGTTTGACTTGCCGCTTCAATGCCGTACGCATTCGCGCCGTACGGGATTTGATTAAGATATAAGTCAAGAATTTTATCTTTGGCATATTGGCTTTCCAAGCGGAACGCTAACGCCAATTCTTTCAGCTTGCGTGAGATGGTTTTTTCAGGAGTTAAAAAAGCGTTTTTCGCGAGTTGTTGCGTGATGGTGGAAGCGCCCTGCGCCAAGCGCCTTTCGCGGATGTTTACCAGCATCGCACGGACGATAGATTTCCAATCCAACGCCGCGTGCTCGTAAAAACCCGCGTCTTCAATGGCGATCGTCGCTTTTTTTGCGAGCTCGGGAATCGCGCTAAACGGAATAACCGTCCGATTTTCTTCGCCGTGAATTTCGTACAGCAATGCCGCGCCCTCGCGGTCATAAATCTTGCTTGATTGCGCGACTTTTCTGCTGTCAAACGTGGCGGGATCCGGAAGATTTTTGCTGATATAAATAAACGTCGCAATGCCAAAAACAGCTCCTGCCGCGGCGAGCGCGATGCCGATACCGAGAATGTATTTTACTGTTCGCATGTGTCTTTATCATACATCAAATCCCCGCTTCAGCTTTAAACTACAAAACTCCGCTAAAGGGAGTTTTGTAGTTTAGAACCTCGCGCAGAGTTCTAGTATGCGCTTTCTTCTTCCTCTTCCTCGTCGTCTTCAAGGTCGCTATCGCCGAGCTCTTCCTCCTCTCCTTCTTCTAACTCCGCGTCCTCATCGTCGATGAGTTCGTCGTCGTCCTTCTTCGTGGCCATGGTGATAGTTTTCTTTTTCATAATATTAACCTTTGATTTTATTGCGGCGAGAAGCCACTTATTTAATAACAAAAACAGTGTATCGGCGCACCGCAACCTTTGTCAATAGGGAGTAATCGCGAATAATGCGAATGGCGGTAAATAATGCGAATTAAACACTAACCTAAAAAAGAACCCTTTTTAATTATTCTCATTTTGCGCGCATATCAAATTTATACCGGTGCGCGCCGGTGATGGCAATTGCCAGCGCGTCGCTTACGTCATCCGGGCCTTTAATAACGGTCAAACCGAGAATTTTTTTTACCATTTTTGCTACCGCGATTTTGTCCGCGGCGCCATTGTTTGTCACCGCTAGCTTTACTTCGCCTGGACCGTATTCAAAAAGCGGAATACCCGCTTCAAGTATAAGCAGACAAATAGCGCCACGGGATTCCGCCACCACGATCCCGGTTTTTTGGTTTGTAGAGAAATACAGCTTCTCAACCGCCACAATATCGGGCGCGCTTTGTTTAAGCAGCGCGCGCATTTCCCGCGCGAGCGCGAGCAGTTTTTCGTGCGGGTCTTTTTGGCGCAACTCAATAAGGCCGTGCGTGATGGCGACAAGACGTCGGCCGTCATCGGTGATAAGGCCGTAACCGATGCGCGCACTTCCGGGATCGATGCCGAGGATCTTCATGGGCTCAAATGTAGTATAGAGTATCAAGTATACAGAAGACAGTATGGGAACACGGTGCTCGTGCTATAGTGAGCCCTTCGCATACGCTCTTCTCAATACTCAATACTTGATACCCGGGTTTACTCCGCGTTCGTGGAAACCCTCTGCACGTCTCGGTGTTCTTCCAGCGCATCAACTAATACGGATAGCTTTTCTACGTTTTCATCGGAAATAGCCTGCGGGAACTTCGCAATGCGTTCGGCACCGTATTGCGGCGGTTCAAATGCCCATTGCACGCTTCCCATGGCGCCCATTTTCCCTTCATGAAGTGCGAGTAAGTGTTTGATTTCAGCGATGGTGCGGTTGTGGCTGTCGGTTAAGGCATCAATAATGAGCGCTACTCCTTCGGGGCCATACGCTTCAATCACCAACTCCTCCATTGGTTTTTCCTCGCCGGCTTTTGCAACGGCGCGGGCGATGTTATCGTTTGGGACATTGTCGGCTTTTGCGGATTCAATAGCGCTGCGCAATCTGGGATTAAAATCCGGATTTGGTTCGGTGACGGCAGCAGCCGCAATCGCGCGTAAATGCCGCGAAAAAACCACCGCTTTCTTTTTGTCGGTGATGCCTTTTTGGTGTTTGATCTGACTCCATTTTGAATGACCGGACATATGTTATAAGTCCAATAAGACTTATAAGTCCAATATGACTTATTCGTATTAAAATGAGAAGAGGCCCAAGCGATGCGCTTGCATCACTCGGGCCTCTGCGCTTAGAACTCGTGGCGTTTGACGCGCCACGCCCCCACCTCATCAGTCTTGTAGAGGCGACTCTCGGGGTCAAAGAAGTCGCCAACGCCATTCATCTGCACCACTCGCACTGTGAGCCAAGCCCATCCGCGAGGGAAGGGCACGAGGCAGGACCTCCCCGGAGGGACGGTCACGCCGCTCATCCCGCCACCGAAGACGGTGACGTTCGTGTCGGTGTCGTTCGTGACCACCACGCCACACTCCTCGCTCGTTGCCGCGACCGGCGTCGAAAGGCGAACGGTGAGAGCGAACACCGCTATCACGACCGTAAGTACCCGATTCATGTCTTCCTCCTTGAGAAAAGAATCACAGAAGCAATGCTACCGACAGTTCCAGTGCCCGTAGTGCCAGTGATCCGAGTGGACGTCGCAGTCGTGGACCATCCAGATGTCCCTGTGGGCCGTTTGTGGTGCGACGGAGACGCTTTGGAACTGCGCTCCACCAATAAGCTTGCCGTTGCGGTACACCTCCGCCCAGATGAGGACGGTGTCGGAGCGGTTGTATGAGAGGTTTTTCGTGTCCACCACCCAGCTTTCGCCTGGCGGAAGCATAGGGCTTGAGACCACTCGTGCCGTGATCCCGGTGGACGTCCCACCGAGTTTCTTCACGACGATCGAGCAGTCGCTCGTGCAGTTCGTGACCACCACGCCGTCCGGTTCCTCAATGACCGAGAGGCCGGTGAAGTGGATGGTCCCGCATCCCGTGAGGAATGCGGCAGGGACGATCATGATGAGCAGCGCCAACGTGAAGTTCCTCATGCGAGGATCTCCAAAAGAGTGTTGGGAAGGTACAAAAACTACGCTAAAAGTATAGCATATCGCTATAACTTTGTCAATAGTCGTCTTGCGGTATAAAAAAATACCCGTTACGCTGATGGTAATAAGAGGTGGCTTTAAGAATACGTTACGAGTTCTGCTTATGATTTCCGCCACTGACGAAAAATTGGCGCAGATGCGCCGCGAAGCGGAAGAACGCGATGCCGAGCGACGGGCTGCAACGCTTGGCTTGCGGTATATTGACCTTGCAAAGTCCCCATTCGAAGTTGATGCCTTGCGGTTGGTGCCCGAAGATGAGGCGCGCAGCGCAAAAGTTGCCCCCATTCATGCGAAAGGCAAACGCGTGACGCTTGCGGCAATTGACGGCTCTGTCGTCGCGGTGCAGACGATTGTGAAGCGGCTCACCGACGACGGTTACGCAGTGGAGGTCGTCATTGGTTCGCTTTCAGGCCTGCTCCATCTTTGGGAGTCCTATCAATATTTACCGAAAGAGGCGGTACAGATTACCGGAAAGATTGTGATTGTGGGAGACGAGCTCGCAAGAGCGCGCGCGTCATTTAAGGTACTCGCTCATGTGCGCGACGCCCTTTTGGCGTATGACCCGAAAGCCGCGAGCATCGCCGAGGTGCTCAATGAGGTGCTTTTGGGCGCGCTGGTACAGCGCGCATCAGATATTCACATTGAACCGGGAGACGATCATGTTCGCCTGCGCTATCGCATTGACGGATTACTCCACGACATCATGTTGGATTTTCCGAAAGAACCCTATGCGCGGCTCATGTCCCGCATCAAACTGCTTTCCAAGTTGAAGCTCAATGTGACCTCTGAGCCACAAGATGGGCGTTTTTCGCTGGTGCTTCCAGAAGGAAAAGAAATTGAAATCCGCGTTTCGGTGATTCCCTCGGAATACGGCGAAACCGCGGTGCTCCGCGTGCTCTATCAGGACGCGCTCGTGATGAGCTTGGATTCACTTGGGCTCCGCGCTGATGATCTGGTGATACTAGAAGAAGAGCTGCAGGCGCCGAACGGCATGATTTTAAACACCGGACCGACCGGCTCCGGCAAAACAACCACTCTTTACGTATTCTTGCGCCACAAGCAGAGCGCAGAAATGAAAATCATCACCATTGAGGATCCTATTGAGTATCATTTAGAAGGCATCGAGCAAACCGGAGTTGATCGCGAAGCGGGGTATGATTTTGCTTCCGGGTTGCACTCCATTATGCGGCAAGACCCCGATGTTATTTTAGTCGGTGAAATCAACGATAAGGAAACCGCGGACATCGGCATCCAAGCGGCGCTTACGGGGCATCTCGTGTTCTCCACCATTCACGCGAACGACGCGCCCGGCGCCATTCCTCGGCTTATTGATTTGGGCGTGAAGCCAGCGAGCATAGGGCCGGCGCTAAACCTTGTGATTGCGCAACGGTTGCTGCGGCGCTTGTGCCCCGAGTGCCGCGTCTTGGCACCGGTAGGTGATGCCACAAAAACAAAAATTAAGGCATTTATCGCGGCGCTTCCGAAGCGTGTCCAAAAACCGGCGCTTGAAATGGCAGCGCTTTATGAAGCAAAGGGATGTGACGCGTGCGGGGGGATTGGCTACCGCGGCAGAGTCGGCTGTTTCGAGCTTTTCCGTGTGGACGACGCGGTGGAGAAGGCGATTAATACCGATCCCAGCGAGGTGCGGCTACAGGAATTGGCGGCCGGGCAGGGAATGACGACGGTGCAACAGGACGGAATCCTCAAAGCCCTTCAAGGACTGACAACGCTGGAGGAAGTGCAGTCGGCGACGGGCAAAATCAAGTGGTAGAGTGTTCACGAATATCGCGAATAGGGCGCTAAAAATAACGCGAATACAGAAAAGAAGATAGAAGTTATTTTAAATGGTGTTCTTCGGTGTTCGCATTCGCGTTATTAAGCCGAAATATTCGAGATATTCGTGAGTACTAAACATTGACAACAAAAAATCGCCTCCAATGATCTGTGGGCAAATCCTCGCGATAAATCGCGAGACAGATGTGAATAACTCTTTCAATTTAAAGTTAAAAGAGGTTAGAATGCCTTTGAGGAATGGCCAAGCCGAAACCGAGCCACCCGAACTAAAAGGGATTCCCTGCCCACAGATCATTTGAGGCGATTACACCAACTAGCAGCCATTCTAGCATAGGGGTTTTGGTTTGTCAATAGGGCGTGTAGTTTTCACGAATATCGCGAATTGGGTGCTAAAAATAACGCGAATATAGGAAAAGGGATAAAAGTTATTTTAGATAGTGTTCTCCGGTGTCCGCATTCGCGTTATTAAGCCGAAACATTCGAGATATTCGTGAGTATTAAATATATGAATAACGAAAAACAGCAACAACCGGACGAAATGACCCTTGACGCGGCGCTCCGGCCGACAACGTGGGGCGAATACATCGGTCAGGAGAAGACCAAGCGTAATTTGCGCGTCATGTTGGACGCTGCGAAGAAACGGAATGAGACGCCGGACCACCTGTTGTTCTACGGACAAGCGGGACTAGGCAAAACAACACTCGCATACCTTGTGGCAAAAGAATTGGGCGCGAATTTGCGCGTCACCTCCGGCCCGGCGTTGGAAAAAATGGGGGACGTCGCCGCCATTCTTTCCAATCTTGAAGCAAACGATATTCTGTTCATTGACGAAGTGCATCGGTTGAACCGGTTGATTGAAGAAGTGCTGTATCCTGCGATGGAAATGCGGAAACTGCACATGGTCATCGGCAAGGGGCCGGCGGCGCGGACGCTTTCCATTGATTTGCCGCCGTT